>NZ_NISU01000002.1:14837-314837 GCF_002335805.1 Bacillus sp. FJAT-45350
GTTTCGAGTGATGATGCCAATGATCCGTCATAACGAAGCCTTTCGTAAACTACATGAATATTACACAAATCGCACAGTCAACCCGTTACGAAAGAAACAATCAATTGTGGTCCTTTGCGGAAAACTATTAAAAGTATTACATGGAATCAGTACGAAGCATAAAGCATTCGATGCACAAAGAATGATGAGGGATGTACCTAGTCTCGAAGAGGCTATGTAGTCTGCATCTCCTTGAATGAACTAGACAATTGGATGACACGGAGAAGCTGGCACTATTTTCACCATTCGACCTAGAGTCCCTAAAGGAGCTTCGCTAGCCTCTGCCTTATGACTAGACCGAACGAAGGAATGTAGGCACACAGATGTCCAGAGACATGGGAGGGTACGTCATCATAAGCTACGCAGAGATCCATGGTGCATCGTATATTTCTTCAACGCTACTTACATTAATATCCAGTAGTGACCGCGTAGCGCACCCATAGATTGGAATAGTTTCACATAATTTTAAATTACTGTTAGAGGTCGTGTCGAAAAATATTTTTTTGACACCTCACAAACGGGTCAAACCGTTGATATATCAATATTTATAGAGGGAGGTAGAAATAATGACTAATAAAATTAAATTCATTGCTTTTTGTTTACTTGCACTTTGCTTGATAAGCACTTCTCCAAAGATAGTGGATGGAAGCATTACATTTTCAGACATAGAGAATGTGTCTTGGGCTGAGGATAGTATTTACTATCTTGTAAACAGAGGAACAGTGGCAGGCTATGGACAAGGAAGGTTTGGTCCGAATGACGAGATTACGAGAGGGCAAGCGGTTGCTTATTTAACACGTGAGCTTGGGAAAAGTAAAGAGAAAGGGATTATTTCTTTTCATGATGTAGGTGCAAATCACTATTTTGCTAGTGATATTGCTAATGCGGTAGCTAAGCAAATAATAGGTGGATACCCTGATGGAACATTTAGACCTAATGATCCAATCACTCGAGCTGAAACAGCCTCTATTTTAACGAGAGCGTATGAATTAGAAGCAGGTAACAAACCTTTAAATCTATCGGATTTAGAAAGTGCGAAGTGGGCAAAAGACTCATTACATCTAATGGCTTCTAATGGGTTGATTGGTGGGTATACTGACGGCACGTTTCGTCCAAATCAAAATGTAACTAGAGCAGAGTTTGCTTCATTTTTAACACGTATAATTCAGTTCCAAAGAAACTCAGCTATTCAAGCCAGTGATATCGAAAAGTTAATGTCTTACATGACTCTAGAGGAAAAAGTTGGTCAAATGCTCATGCCTGATATTCGTATGTATGGTGGAAAGAATACGACGAGAATGAATCCAGGTACTAGTAAGCTAGTACGTGATCACTATTTGGGCGGGATTATTTTATTTGATAAAAACATTGAAAACACAACTCAAATGGCTACATTTACTAACGAGCTTCAGAAGGAAGTAGGGGATATTCCTTTATTTATTTCCATGGACCAGGAGGGTGGAGCGGTCACGAGGTTATCAGAAGCTACGCATTTACCAGGAAATATGGCGTTAGGTGCCACTCGTTCAGCTCAGCTATCCTATGAAGCAGGTCGTGTGCTTGGAGCGGAGCTAAAGGCACTAGGTGTGAACCTAAATTTCGCTCCCGTACTTGATGTAAATAACAACCCAGAAAATCCGATTATTGGCATCCGTTCGTTTGGTGAGAATCCACAACTTGTTGGAGAACTCGGGACAAATGTAATGCGAGGTATCCAGGATGAAGGTGTGATAGCGACAGTTAAACATTTTCCAGGTCACGGGGATACGTCAGTCGATTCTCACCTTGGCTTACCAGTCCTGAATCATTCATTAGAACGTCTTCGGCAGGTGGAGCTACTTCCATTCAAACAAGCGTTTCAGCATGGGGTAGATATGGTCATGACAGCTCATATTACATTTCCTTCAATAGATGATACGATTGTTGTATCAAAAAAGGACGGATCAAATGTAACGCTTCCAGCAACACTCTCTAAGAAAATGTTAACGGATATATTAAGGAAGGATTTACAGTATAACGGAGTTGTTGTAACCGATGCATTTACTATGAAAGCAATTGCGGATCATTTCGGAGAAGAGGAAGCAGTAATCAAAGCGATTATTGCAGGCGCGGATATTATTTTAATGCCACAAGATACGCCTAAAGCATTTCAGGCGATTGTTGAATCAGTGAAAAAAGGAGCGTTATCTAGTGATCAAATCGACGAATCTGTTGAAAGAATTTTGACATTGAAAATGGATAAAGGCCTCTTCCAACAAAACCGCTCTAGCGATAAGGCTACTGAAGTGGTTGGATCAACTAAACATAAGAAAGTTGCTACAAAAATCGCAGAAAGCTCTACAACGCTAGTACGAAATGAGATGAATTCCTTTCCTTATACTTTAAAAGATGGTGATCATATATTAATCGCCGCACCTTTAAAAGAACAAGCAGAGAAAATTAAACATTCGGTCACTAATTTTGCGCAAGAGCGTGGACTTTCAGTTACAGTAACAAGCCGTATTCATAAAGAACTATCCCAACAATCTCTGAGTGAGTCAGATATCGTTTTGCTAGCAACTTATCATTATAAGGATACTTTGCATACCGATGTTCAGAAGATTCGAGATACCATTCTCTCGGCAGAACAACAAGACACTCCATATGTCGTCTTATCCTTAGGGAATCCGTATGATTTATTACTGTTCGAAAATGCCAAGACACAAATAGCAACCTATGGAGATCAAGAAGTTAATATTCACTCTGCCATTCAAGTTGTGTTTGGTCAGTTATATCCAAAGGGAGTACTTCCAGTAACATTACAACAAGAAAACAATTTTGATATTATTGACATTTTATCTAATAGCAAATAAGGTACTAGACAGGCCAGTTGATGAATTATCATTAGTTGGTCTGTCTTTTCTTTTTCTATAGAAAGAGAAGAACGTGTTTCCTTGCGTTCGTTTTCGGGAAATAGTTAATAAAAATGTTCACATAGAAAAGAATAAATTCTAGTAAAAGGGATTATAGATACAGAGGTAGAATTAATTAAGAATTAGGTGGTGAAGCTATGAAAATAACTAAGTGGATTTGGATAGTTTCTTGTTTGCTATTACTATTCCTCACCTTTCCTCAAAATTCTAGTGAGGCAAAGGAAATACAAGTATATGTAGATTCTGTTCAACAACACTATGATCAACATCCTATGATTATGAATGGTTATACAATGGTTCCATTTCGAGCCATTTTTGAAGCTTTCAATGCCAAAGTAGAATGGAATTCTGCTGAAAGAAAAGTAGTTGCGGAAACTGAAAACCAACAAATTATCCTACCGATTCATTCCAGTACAGCCATAATTGACGACAACCTTGCAACGTTGGAGCAACCGGCTATATTGATAAACGAAAGAACGCTTGTGCCATTAAGGTTTGTTTCTGAATCTCTAGGTGCATATGTTAGTTGGAATAGTGAAACCCAAACAATTAATATTGAAACAAGTCATGAAAAGGTAAAGAGTGAGGAAAAACAACAAGTACAAACTAAGCTCTCAGTAAACAATCTATCAATTGGTGACAATGAAGAAGAAGTAACCAAACGTCTAGGAATGCCTCATACACAAGTCACTAGTACATACGGATTTCAATGGGATATCTATCATGAAGAATATAAGAACTATGTACAAATAGGGATGAAAAATAACCAAGTAATAGCTATATATACAAGCGCGGATTTATTTAAGAACTCGTATGGAATAAAAGTTGGTGAAACGACAGATAAAGAAGTATTAGAAATACTAGGGGAGCCAAAGAAATCGATTACAAAAGGAAATACCAACTTTGTATTTGATTCAAAAGGAGAATGGGCTCTCTACTTACTTGACGACAGTTATATTACATTTTTCTATGACCAATTACAAGGTGGCCGACTACAGGCGGTTCAGCTGATTAATAGACCATTAGAAGAATCGTTCAAAGCTTTTTATGCTACAGGAACTAGTGAATTACGAGTAGGCTATGAGCGGCAATTGTTTGAACTAACAAATGTAACTAGAGTAAGGAAAGGAATCTCTCCTCTTAATTGGAGTGAAGAGATGAGTTATACAGCTAGAAAGCATAGTCAGGATATGGCGAAATACAATTATTTTTCACATGTAAATACAAAAGGTGATACGCCATTTGAGAGAATGAAAGAGGATGGATTTACCTTTCGAGTAGCAGGAGAAAACCTTGCTATGGGCCAGACTAGTGCTATCTTTGCTTTACATGCATTAATGAATTCAGAAGGACATTCAAAAAACATTTTACACGAACAATTTGAAGAGTTAGGAGTTGGAGTTGCTTTTTCTAAGGATATTCCTTATTTCACTCAGAAATTTTTTAGTGCAGAATAAATATCGTTTCAAAATCACCTCTAGTAATCGAATCAGAGGTGATTTTCACGCTGTATAAAAAAAGCTTCTTACTTGGGAGCTTTTCTATTAAAATATGTTTATGGAAATAGGAATAGTTTAGAAACTGTGAAATAGTAATACAGTAGGAAGGTAGTTTACCTTTAAAAGTCTATGTACCTTATATAGATAGATTTAGTAAAACAAAGAAATTATTAGGGAGGGGTTCTGAAGTGATGAAATGGTTTCTAGTATGTATATTAATGATTGCAAATTTTACCTTTGTAGCACCTAATGAAGCGCAGGGGTCCCAAACTGGTCAACTAATCATTATTAATAAATCTATTAATCAACTTGCTTTTTTTGAAGCAGGGGAATTGGTAAGAGTATTTGATGTTGGAACAGGAAGAACAGATGAATTAACACCAGAAGGGACATTCCCCATTGTAAACAAAATTAAAAACCGTCCTTATTATAAAGAAGGTATTCGAGGCGGTGACCCTGCGAACCCTTTAGGAGATCGCTGGCTAGGACTTGATGCAAGAGGAACTTATGGAACGACTTATGCTATCCATGGAAACAACAACCCAAGCTCGATAGGAAAGTATGTAAGTGCAGGCTGTGTGCGTATGTATAATGATGAAGTTAAATGGTTATTTGACCGGGTACGACTTCATACGAATGTCATCATCTTAAAATCTCAGAAGTCCTTTGAAGAGATTGCTAGAGCTAATGGTTATTCTATGCTAGAGCCGATTAAGGTAAAGGTAAACAATAAGGAGTTGGCATTACCTCAAGAGCCTATCGTAAGAAATGGTAGAATTCTTGTTCCAATTCGGGGGATCTTTGAAGAATTAGGGGCGACTGTTAGTTGGAATCCAAGTAATCAAACCGTTCATGCTTGGAATCAAACGACAAATGTTTCTTTAGGAATAGGAGATAGGAAGGCAACCGTAAATGGGAAAATAGTCAGTTTAGATGTACCTGCTATAACACAGTCAGGACGTACTCTTGTTCCGGTTCGTTTCATAAGTGAGTCATTAGGAGCTAGTGTAAGCTGGAGTGGGGAGAAACGTTTACTAACAATTAACCATACCCCTAAAGTAGTTGAACCGAAGAAAGAAATAGCGACAGTGAAAGTGAATGGAGAGAATTATAAATTTGCAACAGATCCTTTCCTAGAAAACGGAACTGTAATGGTTCCAATGAGGGGAATTTTTGAAGCGTTAGGTGTTCCTCTAGGTTGGGATGGTGCAACACAAACAATACGTGCGATTAATGAGGATATAAACATTCAATTAAAAGTAGGTAGTTCAAAAGCGATAATAAATGATACTGAGGTTCATTTAAGTCAACCAGCTAAAAACGTCAATGGATCTGTAGTTGTTCCAGCTCGTTTTATAAGTGAATCATTAGGAGCGGCTGTTCAATGGGATTCAGAGAAGAAAGAAGTAAATATAGTTAAATAGTAGTAAGAGAAACTAGCTAAAAAGGTCGACAATATTGTCGACCTTTTTTCTTTTAAAATAAAGTGCGGGCATTTTTGGGTTAGGAGGAAAATAGAAGATAAGGCAAATAGGTAGGCTGTCTTAAAAGTAGAAAAATGACTTGTATTGCTTTGGGAAGAATAGAAGAAGTCATTTTGGACAAGCCTTTAATAATAGATTAAGATTGACGGCTTAATATAATAGAATTATAATGAAATTGAATAATTGACTAGCCGGTCAGTTTTAGGAATCTTACATAGGACAGGTGAAGTAGATGAAAAAATATAAGAAAACCTCCATTGTTGCGGTGGCCTTAATCGCCGGTGCAATTGCGGTTACACCAGTAGTTTCTTTCGCGCAGCAAATATATGAGCGTTTATCAATTCAAGAGGCAGCTAAGATAATGAAAGAAAATGATTTGCAAACTGAAATAACTATGCAGGATGATGAATTGGGAAATATGAGGGCGGCTTTTAGAAGATCAGGTAATTATCCTTCTAACAATAGCAATGCAAATTCATGGACAGCAACCTTTCGTCAGAATATAGAGCCTGCTGAAAGAGAATTCCAAGATGCGATGGAGGACTTTCAAGATCTAAATAGTGAATTAAGTCGTGAAATGTCATCTTATCAACAATTATATAATTATTGGCTCGTTGCACAAAACAAAGAATTAGAGGAAGAAAATTTTAAACAAGCTACTAGAGATTTAGAAAATACAAGAGCGAGAAAAGCGCAGGGTGTTGCCTCTGAGATGGACGTCATTCAAGCAGAAATGGCTTTTAATACTGCAAAGGCTTCTTTTGAGGAAGCAAAAAATAGTCATTCCATGTTGAAATATCAAATTAATCAAAAGTTGGAACAACCAATCACTCAAGATATTTTGATTACAGTCCCTAATATTACCTATTTATCTTCTAATGAACTTCAAGTAAATGCTCTGACAGAAGAATTATTTAATAACCATCCATATTTAAAAGGTAATAAGATTTTATTGACTGCTTTTGAAGTAACGCATAATATAGTTACTGCAGATAATTACACGCCTCAATTCGAAAGCTTACCAATCTATATTGAGCGTGAGGTTGATTACTATAATCTTAGCTTACGTCAACAAAAGAATCAGCTTGAAATGCTAGTGTATAACTATGTAGATGAATTAAAACGTCTTGAAGAGGCAATTCGCTTATATGAACAGAATGCTAATCATGGAGAAAGGACCTATCAAATGGCAGAAAGACAATTTGAGCAGGGTCTATCGACATTTTCTGAATTAGAGAGTGCACGTATTAATATGTTAGGATCGAACCTTCAGTTAGTAGCTGCCAAGAAAGACTATATGGAAACAAAACAAGAACTGCTTTTATTGAAACAAGGATATATGCCAGGTGGGGCGTAAACACATTAACCCGAATCGTAACTGATTCGGTTTTTTTGTGCGACGGGGAAGTAGAAAGGCCAATGAAGCTCATTGTAAAGGTGAATCGATTTAGTCTTTTCAGAAGGCTTCACTTTAATGGTGACCGGAGGAGAAAACCTTTCATAATACGTTAGTTTCAATACCCGCAATATGTCCGCTAATTTCTTTCAGTTATTGGGAAATTTATAATCCTAATATTAATAATGGGATATTTCTACTGGTTCAGAGGTGCCGAATGTACTTGAAGTGAAAAGAAAGAGTTCAACTCATTCGTAGTTGAACTCTTTTAGTATTTAATTAGTTATTGTGGTAACTGGATTTCCCAAGTTGTAAGGTCAAGTTTCTTTTTTATCGGTGCTTGGAAGATGCATCTCCATGGTTTACTTGTGTTTGGCTTTACAGTGAAGTCTTTCAAATGGAATTCACCATTCGCAACGACAGAACCTGTTGCATCTTTGAAAATAAGAGGTACTTTATCAATACGTATGTTTTCTTCACTACCATTTCTCAATAAGGCTACAACATGAATCATACCCTGAGGGTCTTGTTTAGCATCGACACCGAACAAATTTACTTCACCAGGTTGTAATGGGCGGAGTTGTTCGACTAGTTTATGAAGATTTTCCTTGTCGTCAGGGTGAAGCTGTTCTTCCCACTCTTTTGACAAATCAAGCATATGCTTTTTCGAAATATTTTTGAATTCGAATGCAAGTTTCCACCCCTCTTTTGGTATTTCTTCAACTAGAAGGTCTTCTTCTTCAAAGTAAAAGTGCCAAGGACGACTTGTCTTTGGAGGTATTTCACCGATATTAGATAAATTTAGCTGTTTACGTGCTAGTACTTTATTTTCTTGATTAAGAAGTACTAGCGTTTTTGTTTCAAATGCAATAGTTTTATTTGAACTATTTCGGATAAATGCAGAAATACGGTATAAGCCTTTGTCTTCCTCGTAACTCCATTCGATACCAGATATACCAACTTGGTTTTGTTTAAGTGGCGGACAATCATTATTTAAGAACTGATAAACATATACTTCTTCTTTTTGAACAGTCCAGCTTGGATGCAAGGATAAACTAGTTTCTACTATTTTATTTACTTCACCATCACCGTCTTCAACAATATCGTCTGCAGAGAAGCTACTGTCCTCTCCAGTTCGTTTTAATTCATCGTCGCTATGTTTTCTTTTAAAAAAGGATAGCATGTGTTAGTTCCCCCTTTTATTTAACACTCTTATCTATTAAGAGCCTTTTTTGAAATAGCTCTTATAAAAGAATGTCATCTTTTATAGTTTTTTGTATATATGTGTTTATCTTATCATTTCAAAATGTGTCTGTCATTATTGGTAGTAAGGTACAATTAAGTTGATTTGGAAAAATTAAGTGAAAAAAATTTATGTTTATAGATGTGCTAATACTTAGCTTTTGTTACGATAACTCTCAAGATAGTAGGGAGAAAGTTATTAATTTAATTGTACCAACATTTCCATTGAAGTAAGAATCTTTTTCAAGTAAACTAACTATGGGTAATTAAATAGAAATAACTAGAAATTAGGAGGAACGATTGTGCGTAATTGGCTGACGTTATTAACTTTCTTAACAACATTACTAGTGTTAACAACTACTAATGCAGAGGCTAGCGGAGAAAAACGAGTAACAATTTTATTAAATACTACCCAAATCTATGAAGGTGAGAAACTACTACATAGTAGGGAGCCTCATGTTGTTAGAAATGGTGTAACTTATGTATCTATGCGTTCTGTTGCACAATTATTTGGATTTACGATTTCATATAATGAGGTAACTAGACAAGCAATTATGCAGAATTCGAGTATGGATATTCGATTTGTAGCGAATCAAACGTCTTATCAGTATAATGGCTCAAGTGCGAACTTAAAGCATGGTATGCCATATATTGAAAGGGGAACGCTAATGTTGCCATTACGTGTGGTCGCTGAGCATGCAAATGCGAATATTGTACCGAAGCTAGCAGAACAGAAGGTCGATTTAGTAGTCAGATCAGGACAATCAAAAGAGCAAGTATCAACAATAGAAGCAAATTTTGAAACAGACAAAGCTTTCTATAAAATGGGAGAGACGATTCAGTACCGTGACATGAGCAAGAACGGTGGTACATCGATTATTCGTCATACATGGTCAAATCGTGAACCGGCATTTTTTCAACCGGGTAGACAAACAATCACTCTCGAAATTGAAAATAATCGTGGCGAAATAAGTCAAACTTCCCGTACGATTACGATAAACGATGAAGTGTTATATACGAAGGACCAATATCTAATGAAGCATTCACCTATTGGTGATAAGATTTCAATTGATCGTCATAGTGTGCTAACCTACCCAGTTATCGCAAAAGAGATAGAGGAAGTTGAGCATTATTTAGTTAGAAGCAATAGTCCAGAAAAGATTCATCGTGAAGGGGTTTTCTATCAGGATACTGCTGAAGGAGATGTACGTCTCTTTATTCACCATGAAAACGCTCGAGAAGAAAATACTAATTTATATGTCATTGCAAGACATAGAGGAAACCAACCCGTCCTTGTTACTCAAAAAGGTCTTGGGATTGGTGGGCCAAACCAGTATGTATCATTTGCTGGGAAAAGTGCAACGACTAGATATTTGCAATCGCTAAGTTCAGGTCAAGAGAATCAATTTGTCATTCAACCAGGGGAAGCTGTTGTCCTTCTCCCGCAGTTGAGTTCGGTACCTATCAGAAAAGGGCAAACAGTAACGGCAATCGCTGATTTTTATACGCCGGTGCCAATGGAATATCAGATAATTGCCCTTGATAGTAATAATAAATTGGCTGATACGTTACCATTTTTAAGAGGGGTCAATCCATTAAGGGATGGAATCCATATTCGTGGATCATTTCCTAAAGGAAACAAAAAAGTAACAGTGAAAGAGACTCTTGGCATTGAGATGGGACGTCTAATCATTGCTGATGGAGGAGTAGATTCCTTTGTTACTGGCACTGATATAATGACGAAAACAGATGAAAGAAACCTAGGTAATTTTGGTGTAGTTTATACAATTCAACTTGAAAAAGTGGCACCAAATACAACTATATTATTAAATCCACGAGGAGGCCAATATGCTGGCTCCTTCATAGTGAATGGGAAAGTGGTAGGTACTCCAGAGCAAGGTATCCTTGAAGGGCCTACTGAAGCGGTTCCTTTATATCGTACTGGTTCACGTGAAGAGCGTGTAGAGTTGAAATTCATGCCTCCAGCGGGTAGTAACTTACCTATTAATCTATTATTTATTCCTCAAAATAACTAAACTTAGTTGAAGAAGGCTATCTAAAAGGAACTATTCCTCTTAGGTAGCCTTCTTCTTATTTTTTCCTTCCTTACATTAAATTTGACATTTTATTACCAATAACCTCCGATAGATATAAAGTTAGATATCAAGTAAAGTATAACTTGTGAAAGGCACTAAACAAGATTAACAAATAGCATCTTACAAGGTAGCTATTAAAATACTAAAACACATCAGGGGGAATTTACATTATGTCTTATCAACCAAAGTCTTACCGCAAGTTTTTAGCTGCTTCATTATCTGCTGCAATGGTAGCAACAGTTGCTGCACCAATGATGCCAACACAAGTAGCTGCTGCAGGAACAAATTTTGCTGACGTTAAAGAAGGTCAGTTTTATACAGAAGCTGTTACAAAAATGGCTCAAGCAGAGTTCATTCAAGGGTTCTCAGCTACTGAATTTGGTACAAATTCTGACTTACTACGTCGTGATGCTGCAGTTCTTTTTTCAAGAATTCTAGAGTGGGATGTTAACAGTGTTGATGCTTCAAGTTTCACAGATGTTCAGACTGACCGCTATTACCATAATGCAGTTGCAAAAGCTGCAGAAGTTGGATTAATCCGTGGTAAAACTGAAACAACATTTGCACCAGCTGATAAATTGACTCGTGGTGAGATGGCAGTACTTTTAACGCGTGCATTTAACTTAGAAGTTGACCAAACAGTTGAAGTACCTTTAACTGACATAGCTGGTCATGCTTACGAAAATGAAATTAAAGCTGTGTACCAAGCTGGTTTAACGACTGGTTATCCAAACGGTACATTCCAAGCAGGAAACACAGTAACACGTGCTGAATTCGCTACATTCTTATTCCGTGAAGCTTCAGTACAAGAAAAAGTTGAAGCTCGTATTGGTACTGATGTTATTACTCCTGAAGTTGTAGAAATTACTGCTGTAGCTAACAATAACAATACAGTAACAGTTACTGGTGAAGTGACAAATGCTGATAAGGTAGAAATTACATTAAACAATGAAACAAAAGAAGTGGAAGTAAATGAAGAAGGTAAGTTTGAATATACATCAGAAGCATTACCGGTAGGAGCTTACACAGTATCAGTTGTAGCTTACAATAACGGTGTTGCATCGGAAACGAAAACGACTAATGTAGCGGTAGTATCTGCTGAAACTGGTGTTGCTGGTTTCGTTGCACTTGAAGGTACGGATAATGATGGATTTAAAGTTTCTGTAGATGGTAAAGAGGCTGTAACAAATAGTGATGGTTATTTTGCAATTGGAGGAATAACAGCTGGTGAACATACAGTTACTATCAGCAAAGCAGGCTATGCAACTAAAGAAGTAAAAGTTAAAGTGTTGGATGAAAAAGCAACAGGTGTTGTTATTAATGACTTAGTGTCATTATCACAATCAAATATTGAAGTTTCATCTGTGGTAGTAGATAGTGTAACCGGTGCTGCTGTTGAAGGTGCAGACGTGAAGTTTGAGGTATACAACGAAGAAGATGGCGTGTGGGAAGAATTAACTTCTACGACAACAAATGCTACTGGCGCTTATGAGATTAATAATGAAAGTGGAAGTATCTTAGATTTTAATGATAAACTACGTCTACAAATCTCAAAAGAATTATCTTCAGATAACTTAGATGAAGTATATCATTCTACGGAGTGGATTGAGTTTGATATTCCAGCTGACCAAGTGGAAATTGGACTTGATGGAGTAGAATTAGTACCAGTTGAAGAATTAACATTTGCTGGTTCAATACTAGACGGTACTACTGAAATTGATGGGGCGACTATTGAATTCCTTGATGGAGAAGGTAATGAATTATTTACAGTTAACTCAAATTCTGATGGTGAATTTGAAGTTGAAGAACTTACGTTACCAACAGGTGAATACTTTGTACGTGTAGATTTTGAAGGTGATGTGTCATCTCCATTTGCAATCTATACTACTGTTCTTAATGTAACAGAAGGCCAAGATATTGATAATAGTATTAACCTAGTAAAAGGTTTTGACGTAGAAGCAACAATTGGAGCTGAAGGTGTAGCTGCAACTATAAGAAATGGTGCTACAGTAACTGCTGAATTAGTTAAGAATGGTGTAGTTGTTGATACTGATGAAGTAACTCCTAATAGTGCAGTAGCTTCTGTACAATTTGACTTTGACCGTATCCCAGCTGGAGAATACAAAGTTCGTGTATCTGGAGAGTACGTTCAAGTAAAAGAGTTTGATCTAACAGTTAGAAATCAAACTGCAGTTAACACTATTGAAGGTAATGTAGCATTAGCTGGTACAATTTCTGGAGCTGTAACTGCAGCTGGAGATAATGCAACAGTTCGCTTAATGCAAAACGGTGAAGTAGTAGATTCAGTAAGAACTACTGGAGATACATTCACATTCACAAGTTTACCAGTTGGAGATTACAACCTTGAAGTATCACAACGAGGTTTTGTAACGAAAACAGTAGAAAGAGTAACAGTTACAAGAAATAATCAAGCAACTCCTACTGCAATTAGCCTTACTGCAGTTTCGACTACTGCTTCAGTTGAAGGTTACGTTCGTACTCAAGGTAGCTTAGCTGCTGCTAACGATGCAACAGTAACTTATTACGCTCTTGCTGTACAAGATGGAAACGAAGCTGTTGACGCTGGAACAATAATGAAAGAAGAAGATGTGACAGCTGGTAAGTATACAATGAATGATTTATTACCAGGTACGTACCAAGTGGTTGTTCGTGATGGTGGAAACCATGAAACGTTTGTAACAACAATTACAGTTGCTGCTGGAGATGAAAGAAAGAATGTAAACTATCTACTTGAAAAAGGTGGAGAAGCGTCGTTAGAGTTAGAATTAGTTGATGAAGATGGTAACGAGTTGGATGCAAGTGATTTAGCAGTAACTTATTCAATCTATGATGCATATGCAGATTCAAGTGACGGATCAGAAGATGTTGCACTTGTTACTGGTTCAACAACTGGGGACTCACTAACATTTAATAACCTTGCTGCTGGAACGTACACAGTGAAGTTATCTGCTGATGGATACAATGATGTAACTCGTCAAATCACAGTAACGAAAAATGAAGAAAGAACAGTTCAAGTATCATTTACAACTGTAGCAGCAAACCCTGCATATAATGTAAATGTACGAGTAGTTAACGCTGAGACAAATGCTAACTTTGAAAATGCAACAGTAGTAGCGTTCGATAAAGATGGAGAAATTGTTGAAATGGATACTACTTCGGGTACTGGACAAGTAACTTTAGAATTAACAAGAGGAACTTATACTCTAGCAGTTATTGAAAATGGTCACATTGTTGCAAAACAAGAAGTAACTGTAAATAACAGAAACGTAAATGCACAATTAGTGCAATTAGTTGAAGTTAAGTAATTGTTGTATAGAAGAAAAAGCTAGATGCCTAGGCATCTAGCTTTTTTGTCATTTAATAAGAAGATGTTACCTTCCGAATAACCCTTCTGTTTCCATAATGCGGTAAATCATTGTTGAAGCTTGAGCTATAGTAAGAGTACCGTTCGCGCCTTTTGGTTCAAACTTTCCTCCGGTACCTTGCATAATTCCTGCACGTGTAACAGCTTCAACATAAGGACGTGCCCATGGTGCAATATCTGCTACATCGCTGTAGTTACGAACGAGGGTTCTGTTGATACGTTCCATATTTCCGATATCATTCGTACGTAATTTTAAGGCACGAGAGACGAAAATAGCAGCTTCTTGACGTGTTAAAATATTATCTGGGTCCATAATGTTTTGACCGTTTGCGTCTGTTCCAACACCTTGTAATAATCCGTTGTTAACAGCAGTCATTAAATAGCCTAGTACATCATAACCATAGTAATCTGTTTCTTCGGTATTTCCTAGTTTTGTAGTTACTACAGACCCAATAGTAAAGTTATCGCCAGCATTTAGTTGGTGGTTGTTTCCTAAAGTAATAACTATCTGGTTAGAGCTAGTTGTTACCGATGGAGACCCTAATACCGGAATATTACTTATTGCACTTTCTAACTCTGTTTGTGTGTCACCTGAAAGACCATTAGGTACATTGATTGTGATAACATCACCACTTGTCGCTGAACCAGCAATAGTAGCACTACCTACAGAGGAGGGATTTAGTTGAATTGTATCACTTGTCGAATTACTATTAAATTCATAGCCTGTTGGAATAGTAAGAGTAGTAGATTTAAACTCTTCCACTACATCAGCAAAATGAGCATTATACTCAACTGGCATCCAACCCATCGCTTTTGCAGTCATTGCAGCAAAGTCAAGGCGTTTAATATCTTCATTTACAGCATCTGAGAAATTTGTATTAAAATCATTTGTAAATCTAGGTAGTTCTCTTTGTGGAACGATAACTCCTTTATATGCTAATCCTAGTACATACGGCTGATACCAGCTCTCATTTGGCAATCCAAAAGTTTGATAGTTTAAAGTTGCAGCATATGTTCCAAAATCTGAAATTGTTGTTGTTACTGTACTACGACGGCTATCAACAACACCACCAACTGGAATCCATTCACCATTAATATTCTTAGCGATTGTAACGTTATGTTTAGCAACTGATGATGGTAAGTCTACATCGTATTCAATTGTTAATGTACCAGGGCGAGATGGTTTAACTGCACCTACGTTGCCATTTACATCAGAAATTTTAATTTGGTTACTAATAAACGTTAAATTATTAGTGCTTTGTGGCTTTTGTCCAACTTGGAATAAAACTTCTTGGTTGGGAGCTACTGCACTCGTGCTAGTTCCGTCAACCAGAAAACTACTACGACCAAACTCCATTGAAATTTCACGATTAAATGCTTCAATTCTACGATCACTATACTCTGTTAAGAATTTTGCTCCAGGGTTATTCATATGGTAATACTGGAAGTTAAGTTCAATTTGGTCTTCACCTTCGTTAACATTTAACGTCATTTTATAATTTCCAGAGCGTGATAATCCAGTTCTAAAGTTTGATACACCTTCTGTAGCATCAAACTTCTTACCAGTTGCATCAACGGTTGTTACTGAATTAACTGGAGAACCTCCATCATTTTCTTCAATTGAAAACTCCAAATCTAACAAGTTAGAAGTAGTTCTAAGCAGTGAAGATTCAATTGTGAGGGTATAGTTACCGTTAGTACTGTTTACTTCCACATCCTCGGAAACATTTTGAGTTGGACCATTAAGGCCTGCATCCAAACTAGGGTTTGCAAAGTCTGCAAATCCAGTTGTACCAAACACTGGTAGTGCTAGTACAGATGCTAAAACTACTGCAACAAGCTTTTTCATAATATTCCTCCTAAAAAATTTTATTGATTCAAGAATGTTATCGGTAATAACTAGTAATAATTTAATAGTTTTTTTGAAAAATTACCAATAAAGATACTTGTATCCTATTAACTAGTAATTTAGTTACATAGAAAAATATATCACTTTCAGTTAATAAATGCCACAAAATTTTTTGTTATTTTTACACATTTCAGTATGTTAATTGGGATAGTATATTTACCTTTCTTTTATCGTCGACCTCTTACCTATGTGCAAAGGTTTAATAATCTTGTAGAATAGTGTATATAGAGGTAGAAATCTGTCAGTACAAGAGATTGGAGATTAAAAATGAAACGTAATAGGTTATTAGTGTATGTAGCTATGTTTCTAGTATGGATTGTTTTTGCAGCACCGACTATTGAAGCAAGTGGTGTTTATGGACAAAAAGTATCTTATACTAAAATGGAACTTGCACCAGGTGTTAATTATTATCAAGAGCATTATGGTAGTAGTAGTTTTAAACGTGCAATTAATTTAGTTGAGATGGATGCGAAGAGTGGGAAGTTAGATTTATACATTCCATCACCTTTAAATCAACTTTCAACAACAACTCAGCAAGCTATTAATAATACTTATGATGGGCATTATGTTGTAGGTGCTATAAATGGGGCTTTCTTTGTTCCGGCGAGTGGATTCCCTGCAAATCTTATCATAAAAAATAATCGAATCATTAATTATGGTACTTTATCAGCTGATGCTAATGGACCAATAAATCAACAGGCTGCGTTCGGAATGTTAAAGGATGGTCAGGCTCATATTGGGGGATATAATACAAAACTCACTTTTACACATAACGGACAAAGCACTCCAATAGCATCTGTCAATAGTGGTAGACTAACATCCGAGATGGTTCTTTTCACACCAACATACCACCGTTCTAAACCAGGAGATAATCCAAGTCCTTATGCCACAGAGTTTGTTATTACAAACACATCTCAAGATGCTTCACACTTTTCTTTTGGTCAAACAGTAACAGGAACAGTTTCTGAAATTATTCCCTTTGGACAACAGGCAAATGCGACAATTCCTGAAGAAGGGTTTGTTATTTCCGCTAATGGACAAGCATTGGCAACAAAGCTAGCTGGTGTACAAATTGGCGACAAAGTGACGATTCAGGCGTCCATTGACCAAACATGGAAGGATGCTGAGTATATGCTTGCTACTGGACCAGAGTTGGTAAAAGATGGAAAAGTTGCAATTGGGATGAATCCAACTAGCTCTTTTGCGGCACATAGACAACCGAGAACAGCAATTGGTATATCGAAAGACCGTTCACAAATCTTTATGGTTACTGTTGATGGAAGACAAGCTGGTTATAGTGATGGAACTAGTTTAGAAGACTTAGCAAAATACCTGATTAGTAAAGGGGCGCATCATGCCATAAATCTAGATGGTGGCGGGTCAACAACAATGGCAGCAAGACTCAAGGGATTTGACTATCCAGTAGTGGTGAATCGGCCATCAGATGGTAGTCAGAGAAGGGTATCTGCTACGTTACAGGTAATTAGTTCTACGCCACCTGAACCAGTTACAGAACCAATGCTTGTAATAGATTCATTAGATACTGTTGAAAAATGGCAGGCTGAATCAGCTAGGGCAACGACAAATTTAGCAAAAGCTGGACAGTTTGAGCCAATACGTATAGGCAATTCTTCTGCAAAATTATCATATGATTTTACTAATCATAATGAGGGTACATCAGCAGCCTATTTGAGTGCTAGGAATCCAATAATGTTAAAAGGTAAACCTCAGGAAATAGGTGTTTGGGCGTTCGGGGAAGGCCATTCACATTGGCTCAGAGGGAATATTGTCGATCGTAATGGGAATAGACATACGATTAATTTTACACAGGAAGGGCAATTTGAGTGGATTGGTTGGCGTTATGTAAAAGCAAAAGTCCCAGCTGATATAGCATATCCTATTTATTTTGAACGAATCTATCTTGCTCAACCAAATGAAAGTATGAAAACTAAAGGCACTGTTTACTTCGACCAAATAGAAGCGATCTATAGTCCTGCTTATAAAGTAGAACGCTTTAAAGACGTACAGTCTAGCCATTGGGCTTTTAATGATATTGTTGAGTTGAACAATAGAAACGTAATTACTGGATTTTTTGATGGCTCCTTTAAACCGAATGAAAGTATCACTCGTTTACAAGCAGCTATCATGCTTTCACGTGAGCTTAAATTAAAAACAGATACTAAACAAATTTCTGAATTTAGAGATATCAATATAAATCACCCCTACTATGATGTCATAGCAACGATAGCAGCTCAAGGTCTAATTACAGGAAAAAGAGAAGGCTATTTTGATCCAAGTGATACTTTAACAAGAGCGGAAATGGCAGTTATTGTTGAACGGGCATACCAATTAACTGGAACTAGTTCTGTTCAATTTGTTGATGTCCCATCAACTCACTGGGCAGAGCCTGCAATTCAAGCATTAGCAGCAAACCAGATAACAGGTGGGTATCCTGATGGAACTTATCGTCCAAGTAAATCAATAACAAGGGCGGAGTTTTCGTCATTTTTATATCGTGTGATTCGATAATATTTGTCAAAGTCTATTAATCTCACTAAAAGTCTATTTTCTTTTGACAGGTTTTGATAGAATATAGTAAGTCAATGTGTTGTTTAGTATCTAATCTTTTTTATGCTGAAAGGAGTTTTATATGTGCAACGCCTGATTGTTACACTCTGTATTTTTGGCTTGTTACTTGCCCAACCACTGACAACACAAGCTCAAACGAAGGATGATTTAACTGGACATGTCCTTGAAGGAGAAATGAGATCTGTTGTAGAAAGAGGGATAATGGCAGGTTATGGAAATGGCGTTTATAAGCCTAATGATTCAATAACAAGGGCTCAATTTGCAACATTTTTAGCGAGAGCCTTGCAACTACCAGGTGGGTATTCTGACTTTTCTGATGTGCCAGGGAATTATCATTTAAGAGATGGTATCTCAAGAGCTGCGTCCGTTGGAATTGTAGGTGGGTATCCTGGTAATGTATTTAAACCGAATGAAAATATCTCTCGTGAACAGATGGCTGTTATGATTGATCGGGCTCTAACTTATAAAGGAATTGAAGGACATTCGATTTTCCTTTCCTTTACAGATGTAGAGCAGATTCATCCAACGTTTCGTGTATCTGTTGCAAATAATACTTATTTCGGAATTATCGGTGGTATGCCGGCTGGAAATGGTAAATTTCGATTTGGACCGAAAGAAAATGCAACAAGGGCTCATGCCGCTGCATTTATTAATCGAATGCTAGGCGTTATTGAAACTAATGGAAAGAGAAATGTGCACTTTCAATTAGCAAGTATGGATGGGCAAGGGAATATTACTTTTGATAATCAGAGGTATATAAACTATGAAGATGCAGTAAAAAACTATGTTCCTACTCGTCATCATTTGATTTACTACGGACAAGAAATTATGAAGATGGCGAAAGGAATCGCTGTTTCTAGACCACCACAAGATGAAGCAATTGTTATTATTTATTCAGACGAAGCATTACGAACGCAATTAACCTATGTTTCTTCTGGTGTAGAAATGAGGTATATTGATGCAAATGAAGAAAAAGTAACTGTAGAAATTGCAGGGAAAAAAGGGTATGTCAAGCAAGGACATTTAATGTTGGTACCGACTGAGCTACTCAGTGGACGTTCTTATTATAAAAATGAAAATGGTCAGCTTGTCCATTTTGTGTATAATCATATAACGAAACGGTATGGAAGTTATACGTATGGTAAAGCGCCAAGCTTTATGAGTCAAACTGGAACTTATTATAGTTGGGATGGTATTGAATATTTTAGTCTTTCAGGGGAAAGGGTGGGGGAAGCTCACCAGTATTTTAATTACTTACCACTACGAACAAAATCAAATTATACAGCGGAAGAGTTAGATTCATATATTAATTATGTGATTTCTAGTAATCCAAATATCACAGACAGCCCATTAAAAGATTTAGGATATGCTTTTAAGAAGGCAGAGGATACCTATCAAATTAATGCACTTTACTTGTTTGCTAAGGCGATACACGAAAGTAACTTTGGAACAAGCCAGATAGCACAAGAAAAGAAAAATTTATTTGGTTACCAAGCGTATGATAGAGACCCTCTTAATAATGCTAAGCCATTTGAAAGCTTTGAAGACTCAATTATATTTGTTGCGGAATCAATGAATAGTAGGTATTTAACCCCTCCTGCAGATACTTATAGTGGTGTATCTGGAACGGGTACACTATGTCAGTATAACGGACAAACTAGAAGTTGTGGAGAGAATTATCGAGGTGCTGTTTTAGGGAATAAAAGTCATGGTATGAACGTGAGATATGCATCTGATCCATTTTGGGGTCAAAAGATAGCAGGACATATGTATCGTGCTGATAGTTTCCTAGGTCAAAAAGATATGAATTCATATGAAATAGGAAGAACAACTAGCTTCTTGAATGTAAGGCACCAACCTAATACATTGCGTGCTGCACAATTTACTTTTCCTCACCCAAATTATTATCTTGTTATTGTAGAGGAAAGTGAACAAAATGATGGAAGTTGGTATAAAGTCTATTCAGACCATTCTGATTATGAATATGCATTTGTACATGGATCTTATGTTGAAAGAATTCAAACAGTAAAGTAGTTTAGTATGAAAAAGGAAATACAACTCATTAAGAGACGTATTTCTTTTTTTATATACATTGTTAATACCATAATATTCTATCCTATAGCACTTCTGCTAGTAATTTTAGAATGGAGGAAATATAGATGGGAAAAGAAAGTTTACCAATTAAAATTGTAGTAGTAATAGCTCTTGCTTTTGCTATATTCTCAGCAGTCTCAACAACGTTTGCTATGACTACTGGAGCTGTAACGACAAACATACTAAATATTCGGTCTGAGGCTGATATAAATTCTACAAAAGTAGGGTCATTAAAGAAGGGTGAGATTGTAACGATACATGAAACTGTTGGTGAGTGGTATAAGATTTCCTTTGATTCCATTACTGGCTATGTACATACTGATTATATTAAACTTCAGCAATATACTAAAGAAGATGACAATACTCAAGAGGATGTAACGGTATATGTAAATGATGTAGAGGTGGAACTTCCCTTTGATACACTACCAATAGTTGATAACCATATACTCATACCTTTCCGTGCAATAGGGGAAGCTCTTGAGATTGATGTAACGTGGAATCCAGATACTCGACAGGTATTTGCTAATGAATTTGAAACTAACGTAGTATTTACAATAGGGGATATAAGTACGGTTATTAATAATCAAGTTATCAATATAAAACCTGCTCCTACAATTGTTCATGAGCGAACGGTTATTCCTTTGCGCTTTTTTTCTGAAACTTTTGGTGCAGAAGTAAAATGGGATGAAACAACAAGAGAAGTACATATTCAACGACGAGTAACTGAAGTGACAGAAGAAACTTCAGTGGTAGTTCCTGAACAGGAAGTGAGTGGGGTCTACTTTGGGGAGGTTAGATCAGACACGTTAAATGTCCGCCAAGGTCCAAGTGTTGAATTTGAATCGAAAGGTCAATTGCAAAAAGGGGAAAATATAGAAATAATTAATTTTGATAATCAATGGGCTGAAATACGCTATCATGACAAAGTAGGCTATGTACATTCATATTATTTACATCTATATAACGATAAGGGTTTAACATCTATTTTAGGTGAGCCACTCCTGGTTTTTGATGATAATCGTACCGTCATTACCTGGCCGAAAATAGGTGGTAAGGTTGAGACGCAACATAGAATATTGGGAAATCGAATTGAAATTATTACGGATGCAAAAGAAGTACTTACATTAGAAAAGAATGTAAATGGAATTGAAAATATTGAATACATAAAGGATGAAAGTACAGATACAATAACTATTCTAATGGATGTTGAAGGCCATGTTTCACTAAAGCATTCAGATGGCGAGCTAGAATTATCACTTTCACCGAATGGTTTGAAAGGTAAACGAATTATGATTGATGCTGGTCATGGAGGTAGTGATCCTGGTGCAGTTGCTAATGGACTTAAGGAAAAGGAAATAATATTGGATTTAAGTAAGAGAGTTCAGAAGCTTCTTGAAGCAGAAGGGGCTGATGTCATTATGGCTCGAACAACTGATATGTTTTTAACATTAGCGGAGAGAGTAGAAATAGCTAAAAAAGAAAAGGTAGATTCGTTTATAAGTATTCATGCCAATGCTGCAAGTAATGTAATGGCTCATGGCACAGAGACATACTGGGACTCTACGTTTGCAGCGGGAAGAAGTGAAACGCTAGCGGAGAACATTCAGAACAGCTTGATTGATACACTGAAAACTAATGATCGTGGTGTCAAAGAGGGTCAATTTTATGTAATAAAAAATACACCAATGCCAAGTGTCCTTGTAGAGCTTGGTTTCATGACCAACGAAGAGGAAGCGAAAGAGCTTGCTAGTGAGGAATTTCGTCAGAATGCAGCAGCAGCACTTTTGGACGGGATTAAGAAATATTACCATTAAAAGAAAGTGAAAAGGCTGTCCTATCTAAGTTTATTCATCTGTATTATTCTGGATGAGTAGCGCGTATAGGACAGCCTTTTATCATTACTTTTTTTGAGAGAGGGGGGAGACTTGCCACTTTGTTAAATCAGCATTTGTTTTTACTACCATTGAATCAGGGAATATAAACGTCCATGGTTTGCTTGTGTGAGCTCTAACTGCTAATTTATCAAGGTGAAAAGCCCCTTTAGCGACTATTTCACCCGTTGCATCTGTTACTTGTAGTGGTAGCTTTTCTATATGAATGTTCTTATCGCTTCCATTTCTAATTAGTAAAGTTACATGAATGCTGTTGTTTTCTATTTGCTTTGCTTGTACTCCCATAAAGTTAACCTCACCTTGTTTTGGTGGAGTCAACTTTTTTACCATTTCTTCGAGTTGAATTTTACTTTCCAATGTTAACGACTTTTTCCAACTCTCTTCTAGTTCAAGCTTGTGATTTTTCTTTTGTGATGAAAATTGAAAAGCAAGCTTCCACTTTGTCTTAGGTAAATCACTAGCTAATAAGTCTTCTTTAGAAAAATGAAAAGTCCATGGACGACTACTATTTGGAGGAATATCTCCTAGGTCTACCAGATTGAATATTCTTTTTGCGACAGTATCTCCACTTTCGTTAATAAGTACTAGTGGAGTCTCTTCTAATTTAATTGATTTACTAAGGGTATTTCGCACCAAGGCTGTTACACGAAAGTCACCACCTTCTTCTGGAATAATATTGATACCTGACAATGACAGTTGGTTTGGTCTAAGTGGTTCACATTCTTGATTTAAGAATTGAAACGCATATATATCTTCTCTAGGTAGGTTCCATTCTGGATGCATTGACAGAACTGTATTTATTTTTTCGTCCTGGTTTTCGTTTAGTTCATCTGTTTTATTTAAGATTTCATTTGTAGAATGTACACTTTCTATCCCTTCTAACCGTGGCATTTCTCCTTTTTTTCGGTTGAAAAAAGGTATCATGGTTATTATCCTCCTAATTGTTCTTCATTTAGGTATGGCTTTGAAATCTTTCCGAAATGGAAGCTTACATCTCTTTCAATTGCTTGATACATGTTTGTGAACAGTTGGAAGCTTTCTCTAGTATATATTCTCATAGGATCTTCTTGACTATACCCTCTAAGTCCAATTCCTTCTTTTAATCTTGCCATATCCTCGATGTGTTGTAACCAATAGAAGTCAATGTTCAATAAAAGTGCTTGTTTAGCTGATTGAAGAACCATGGAATTTTCTGAAAGTAAATCAATATGTTGTAAAAATTCATGGAGATTGTTCTCATGTTTCTCCTGAATTTCTTTAATGTCCTGTGGGTCATCACTAAAAGTTACTGGTTTTGTAATTAGGATGTGATTTAGCCTTGTGGCTAACTCGTTTAAATTCCACTCTTCTGGTAATAGATTATCGGGACAGTACTGCCCGACAAATTCCTTTGTGCTAGAAGAAATCATTTCTTTAACAATTGCTAAGTTTTCTTCTTCGTTAAGTACTTTATTACGGAGGTGATAGATGACATTACGTTGTTCATTAATGATATCATCAAGCTTTAACGTATATTCACGAGCAGAATAGTTGTGCTCTTCACACATCTTTTGAATTTTGTCTACCAATTCATGAACATCCTTATTTAAGATAAGACCTTCTTTGGTTGTCTTTAGTTGAAGTTTATACTTATCAATATCTTCTTGTGCAAAGCGTAGTAACATTTCATCATCAATTGAAATATAGATTTGGGACTCACCCGGATCACCTTGTCTACCAGCACGACCTTTTAGCTGATTATCAATTCTACGGCTTTCATGACGTTCTGTACCAAGGACAAATAAGCCGCCTAATTCAGCTACTCCTTCACCTAGCATAATATCAGTGCCTCGACCTGCCATGTTTGTTGCAATTGTTACTTGTCCCTTTTGTCCGGCCTTTGATATTAGTTCAACTTCCTTTTCCACACTTTTAGCATTAAGCAGCTCGTAAGTTATGTTTCTTTCATCAAGGTATTCTGCCATTGTTTCCGATTGTATGATGGAAGTAGTACCAACTAATACAGGCTGACCCTTTTTATAACGCTTCTCGACTTCATCTGCAACAGCAGTATATTTTTGTTCAACAGTCACAAATACAAGGTCTTCCCGGTCTTCGCGAATTTTAATTTTATTTGTTGGAACTTGAAAGACATCCATACCATAAAGAGATTGGAACTCTCTTTCTTCGGTTTTAGCTGTTCCTGTCATACCCGAAAGGTTTGGGTACATGCGAAAATAGTTTTGAATAGTAACAAGTGCCTGTGTCTTGTTTTCTTCTGTAATTTTTAAATCTTCTTTTGCCTCTAACGCTTGATGAAGACCATCACTAAAGGTACGGCCTTCCATAATTCTACCTGTGAACATATCAACAAGCTTAAGTTCCCCATCATCAACAATATAGTCAACGTCTTTTCGGAATAATACTCTTGCACGTAATGCTTGTAATACAAAGTGGAAGAGAGTTTGATGTTCAAGGTCATAGAGATTGTCAATTCCAAATGATCTTTCAACTTTTGTTATTCCATCATCTGTTAAATTCGTTGATTTTAATAAAGGGTCATAAAGATAGTCTGTTTCTTCTTTGAAACTTCGAGCCACTTTGGCGCATATATAGTAAAGGTTCGGGCTAACTTTGGTTTTCCCAGCAATAATTAATGGTGTTTTGGCTTCATCAACCATGACACTATCTATTTCATCTAAGATAGCGAAGTGGTAGGGTCGTTGTACTCGTTGTTGTTTGTCGTAAACCATATTATCCCGTAAAAAATCAAATCCAAACTCGTTACCTACCCCATATGTTATATCTGCTTTGTAAGCAGCTTGTTTTTCATCAGGTGTAATCATCGGAACGTTTAAACCAACAGTTAGTCCTAGAAACTCAAGGACTTGTCCAACTAATTCACGGTCACGTTGGGCTAAGTATTCATTAACTGTAATCACATGAACCCCTTTACCTTCAAGGGCACGTAAATAACTTGGGAGAGATGCAACTAGTGTTTTTCCCTCTCCTGTCGACATTTCAGCAATGTCTCCGTCGTTTAACACGAGACCACCAATAAGTTGTACATCGTAATGGCGTAAACCTAGCACGCGTTTTGAAGCTTCTCTAACGAGAGCAAAGGCTTCAACTTTTATATCTTCTACCGTACTTCCGTTTTGCAAATCATGCTTAAACTTGTCAGTTTTTGCGCGTAACTCTTCATCAGAAAGTTTTTCTAAAGCTGATTCAAGACTGTTAATTTGTTCAACAATCTGTAGGTACTTTTTTAACTTCCATTGTTGTTCATCACCAATTAGTTTTTTTATCGAACTGAACATAGTAGCTTCTCTCCTTAAAAAATACATCATTACTAATTATAACACGTTTTACAGCTTCTATAATAGCTGTGGAGAATGACAAATAAATGTAAAAATTGATTATAACAAGAAGCTAATTCCCAAGTACGACTTTTTTTGATATGATTTGCTAGTAAAAGAATATAAATAATTAAGTTGGTGGTTTTGTGTCTTTTGATAAAGTGTCGATTCTTGGTGTCGATTTTGTAAATACAACGTTGAGTGGAATGGTTACTCAGTTAGCAACTCACCTTGATAATGAAGAAAAAGCATTTGTCGTTACAGCGAATCCAGAAATCGTATTACATGCTCATCAAAATCCTTCTTATAAGGAAGTGTTACAAAAAGCGTCGTATGTAACAGCAGATGGGATTGGAGTTGTGAAGGCAGCGCAACTATTAGGTAAACCATTACCAGAGCGAGTAACTGGTTTTGATATGTTTATGCAGTTATTACAATTAGCAAACGAAAAAAGTCTTTCTATCTATCTTCTTGGAGCAAAAGATGAGGTATTACAGCGTGCTATTAATAAAATAAATGAGCAGTTTCCAAACATAAAGATTGTCGGTTCTCACCATGGGTTCTTTGATTGGGAGAAGGATGGTATTGATAGGCAAATTAAAGAGTTGAAGCCTGATTTAGTTTTTGTTGCTCTTGGACTACCTAGACAGGAAAATTGGATTGCCCAGCATTACAACCAGTTTGATAAAGGAGTTTTCATGGGGATAGGTGGTAGCTTTGATGTGTTAGCAGGCGAAGTTAACCGTGCTCCTGAGATATGGCAGAAATTAAACGTAGAATGGTTATATCGTTTAGTACAAGAGCCGACTCGTTGGAGAAGAATGCTTGCATTACCTAAGTTTGCACTTAAAGTAGTTGGACAAAGGGTTCAAGGGAAACGATGAGTCAGTCATTTATTAAAGGCGCTCTTATTATAACGATTGCGACGATGCTTTCAAAGGTTCTCGGAAGCGTCTTTCGTATTCCATTGCAAAATATTGCTGGAGATGAAGTATTAGGTATTTTTACAATTGTTTACCCTGTTTATATGTCCGTTCTTATTTTATCAGTAGCAGGAATTCCTCTTGCCATATCAAAGCTAATCTCAGAGGCTCGAGTTCATCAAAACACAGAGCATATTCGTAATATTTTTGTGACAGCTAGTATTTTAGCTTTTGCGTTTGGTATCTTCAGCTTTGCGCTTATGTTTGGTTTTGCTGAACAAATTGCTATGTTTCTAGGCGGCAGCTATGCAGTCTATTCAATTATGATCGTCTCAATTACATTGCTGGTTGCTCCATATATGGCTGTGTATCGGGGGTTTTTCCAAGGCTTTGGAAACATGACACCTACTGCGTTTTCGCAGGTGTTGGAGCAACTTGTACGAGTTGGATTGATTTTAATTGTCGCATGGGTACTTACGAGACAGTTTGCAACAGATGAAGTTGTAGCTGGTGGAGTCATGATCGGCTCCTCTATCGGTGCGTTAGCTTCACTTACCTATCTCCGTTTTGTTTTTATGAAATCAGGATTGAAACCGAGAAGTGAGCAAAAATATAGTTTAGAAGCTTTCATCGTTTGGACAAAGAAAATTTTAAAGCTATCAATTCCAATTTGTATCGGTGCATTAACGATGGCTTTATTAAATATGGTTGATTCTTTAACAGTTCCGTTACAACTAGGCTCAATAGGCCATTCAGAGGATGAAGTGAAGTATATGTACGGGATATACGGTCGTGGATTGGCTTTAGTCCAAATTGCTGTAGTCTTTGCAAGTGCACTCATCCTGCCGTTAATACCTGCAATTACAGCAGAGTTAGCCAAAGGAAACATCGGAAAAACGAGAGAGATTATTGAAAAAGGGAATCGATTTACAAATTTAACAGCATGGCCTGCAGCAGTTGGTTTATTTGCACTAACGTTGCCGTTAAACTTAGCGTTATTCACGAATGTAGAAGGTAGTGACATTATTGCTATTTTAGTGATTAGTGCATTATTTACTTCGTTCTCAGTTTTAACGACTGGAATGCTGCAAGGAATGAACAAAGTGAATCAAGCTGCAATAATAGTTGTAGTCTGTGCAGTTGTTAAGGTTGTATTAAACATCATTCTTGTACAGCAGTTCGGATTAGTAGGTGCTGCTTGGTCAACATTACTCACGTACATGCTATTAACTGCACTCAATCTTTTCGTGATGTATCGTACAATTCCATTCAAAGTAGTTCAACGACCGGATGTAGTATTTGCTGTCTCGAGCATTGTGATGGGATTAGTCATCTTCGTTCCCCTTCAGTTTGTAGATGTTGCAAGTTGGACAAGGCTTTTAGGCTTAGTCTACGTTATTGCTATGATTGGGGTCGGAATAATAGTCTATGGCATTTGTATTTACCTATTAAAAGGTATATCAAAGGAAGAGCTACAGTCATTCCCGGTTGTTGGGAAGTTTATAAAAAGAAAAGAAACAACATAATTGAGAGGATGTTAAAAATTGTTGAAAAAAGTATTATGGGGGATCGTCCTACTAGCGATAGTCCTTTCAATTCCAGCTATGATAGAGCGGATACAGGTAGAGCAGGAGAATAATGTGTATGAGCTTGCTGTGCCTTATAACCAAATTGACCAGATTATAAAACTAACAGATGGTTTGTCTGCTGACTTGTCTAAAGAAGAAGTTTATAGGAAACTGCAGGAAGCAGAAATATATTCTTTAGGCTTAGAGCCTCTAACAATTATGGATATAAAGGAAGGGGTACTACAAAGGGTAACAAAAGCGGATATAATCAGGCAATATCAGATACCTTCAAATGAATTACCAGATATGACAGGAGTTTATTTGGAAGTTTTTAATAGTACTCATCCTCATGTAGATATGGTAAAGAATGCATTTGATTTTGAATACAGAAAAAGATCAGAAGTAAGTATATATCCAGTTAATAGTGATCTTCGTGTGCATGAATTGGTATTTGGGGATAGAGAATTTTTCTTCTTACCATATCAAACAGCCTCTGCCTTTTATCAACCACTTGGGTTTGATCAAGAACTAGTAGAAGAATTAATAAGTGAAGGTTTTACGATTATACCTAGACTTAGTAATCAGATGACATTTGTTGAGTATGAAGGTCATTACTTGTATGAAGAGTTGGAAATGCTAGCTTCACTTGGTTCAAATAAAGTCCTATTTTCAGGCCAGGAAGTCGTTGGTGTAGGTGAACCTGAAGAATTAAAAACGTTTTCTTCTAAAATTAATCAGCTTGGCTATTCTATCGTGACTATCGAATTTAATCCTCAAGTGGGAATGGGTAGCCTATTAACAATAGCTGAACAAGAGCAAGATGTAGTCCGTTTATTAAGTGTGACAATCGGTATGGGAAATGAAAATGATAAGACCATTCAAGAGGAAGCAAATAAGATTGTTCGTGCTGTGAAAGAACGAAACATGCGTTCTTTCTATATTAATGGACTAAATACTCAGTTTAATCAAAATTATACACGTACAGATAATGCAGAAGCTGGTTTAGAAGCTATAACAAAAGTTGCTAAAACAGCAAATGAGAATATACGTAGTAATTACCAGTTAGGAGACGCTCGCTCGTTTTCAGAACTTAATCAATCGCCATTTGTGAAACTTATTAGCTTTATTGGAGTAACTGCTTTAGTTATGTTACTTTTGTTGGCGATTGCACCGAAATATCCAATACTAGCTTATGCTAGTGGAGCTGGGGTTTTACTTGTATCTATTATTTATATGGGGACAGGAATGAATCTTGCACTAAAAGCAATAGCATTACTTGCAGCGGTGTCTGCAGCGATTTATGCAGTATTGCTAGTTAAAGAAATTAAAGATATGAAAGCACTAATTTTGCAATATTTTATGTCAGTAGGAGTTGGACTTATTGGTGCTTGGTTTGTTATTCAACTATTGTACGGAACAGAATTTCTTGTAAAAACAGACCAATTTACAGGAGTTAAAGTACTGGCTGCTCTTCCATTCTTAGTTGGTGGAGCGATATTATTAAGAAAACAGTTAATAGCCTTTTTAGGAGAAACAGTTCGATACTGGCAAGTGCTTGTATTTGTTGTAGTAGGAGCAATTTTTGCTTATTATGTCATCCGTACAGGAAATGAAGCGAGTGTACTAGATATAGAAATAACTTTCCGTAACTGGTTAGAGAGTATTTTATACGTAAGGCCGAGAACATCAGAGTTTCTAGTTGGTTTCCCGCTCTTTTTCTTAGGTTTATATTTAACGATGAAAAAGAAGAAATGGGCACCATATGTTTTAGCAATCGGATTTATTGGCTTTGCTTCGATGATAAGTACATTTACACACTTGCATACACCAATCTTTATTTCGGGACTTCGTACATTGTACAGTGTTCTAATAGGTGCCGGTATAGGTGCGATTCTAATCGTGGTTTACAATCTAATTGAAAAGAAAGTATATCCTCTAATTAAATCGAGGTGGGACTAATGCACGTCGTACTGTCAGGATATTATGGCTTTCATAATGTTGGGGATGATGCGATTTTATTATCGATCATTTCTGCATTAAAAGAAGAGGACCCAAATATTGAAATTACGGTTCTCTCAAATGACCCTGAGGACACGAAGAAAGTATACGGGGTAAATGCTGTGAACCGTTGGAAGCTGAAAGAAGTGCTGAATGTAATTCGTTCTTCTGATGGACTCATTAGCGGTGGTGGAAGCCTTCTTCAAGATAAAACCGGGATGAAAAGTGTCATCTACTATAGTGGCGTGATGATGATCGCAAAACTAGTTGGAAAGCCATTTTTTATCTATGCACAAGGGATAGGACCTGTAGATAAAACTAGTAATCAAAGAATAGTTAAAAGTATTATTTCCAAGGCAAAGAAGGTTACGATTCGTGATGAGGAGTCAAAGGAACTTCTAGAGAATATCAGGGTGAAAAACGAAATTACACTAGTTCCAGACCCCGTCCTCGGATTAGAGGCTTCTGCATTTGAGAGTCCTTGGTTAAATAGTATTGAAATCACAAAGCCAATCGTGGCTGTATCTGTTCGTGATTGGCCAAGTGAAGTAAATTATAAGGAACGAATTGCTCAGTCTTTAGATGAAACAGCTAGAAAGGGATATGAGATTGTTTTTCTACCGATGCATGGGGAGCACGACGAAGTCTCGTCGAAGGAAGTTCTTGCTATGATGAAGGAGAAAGTAATAATCGCTCCACATGATGCATCTATCGAAGAGAAGGTCGCGATTATAGGGAAATCTCATCTATTAGTAGGAATGAGGCTCCATGCATTAATATTTGCTGCTGTCACAAGAACACCATTTGTGGCACTATCATACGACCCGAAAATTGATTCATTTGCTAGTCAATCAAATCAGCCTGTTGCAGGACATGTCTGTGAAGAGTGGCCAGTAGAGCAGTTAAACTCTATAATTACCGAACAATTGCATTACCGTGTAAGAGAGCAAGAAAAATTAGAGCAATTTATGAAGTCAGCTCAACCTGCTGCTAGAAATACAGCAAGGATGGCAATGGACTGCTTTAAATAGAGGTGCAATGGCTCCGTTCGCTAAGCGCCTTGAAAGGAGAAACCCAAACCTTTCAAGGCTATTAAAAGATGTAGCGACTCCTCTTATTGCTTCGAGGCTGGGACAAAAGGTCACTACCAACTGACCTTTTGTCCCAGCCTTTTTCCTATGTATTATTGTTTTATTTGCTATAAAAGTAATAATTCCTCCTCTCTCAAATATATATAAAACTAGTAAATGAAGAGGGGGAGATTGAATAGGTGCATTCTAGTAGGAAGAATAACGTTATTTTAGCCATTGTCATACTATTTCTAGCCTTTGTTGTAGATTCTACTATTTCTTATGCTGAGGAAATAAAAAGAGTTGATGCAGTAGTTGAGAATTTCTTTATTAAAAAAGGTTCTACTGAACATTATGCTGAACATAAACTACTCACGATTGCTGACCAGCAGTATGTACCACTTGATGATCTTAGTGAGGTTTTTAATTTGGATGTTGAAATTACCTCAACAGAGATTCATATCGATTCGCAAATGGCCGATGATGATTTACGTCAGAGTTCAAAATTATTATCACGTACTTTACCAAAAGAGACAGTAAACCCTCTTAATAATCGAATTCAGTTTCATGCAAATGTTGAAGCCGGTGGTTCCATTCTTATCGAAGACAAGCCTGAAAATATAGTGTTTCAGAAAAACGGACATAATCACTTTTATCCCGCTAGTACGGTAAAAATAATGACAGCCTTATTAGCGTTAGAAAACACTGATCTTGGTGAAAGAGTCACCGTTTCTAGTGAAGCTAAAAACATTCCGCATGATAGCTCTAGAGCACATATACGACCAGGAGATTCTATGACTATGAAGCAACTTCTTTATGGGATGATGATTCCATCAGGAAATGACGCCGCAGTTGCGGTTGCTGCACATATTGCTGGAACAGAAGCAGAGTTCGTTAAATTAATGAATCAAAGAGCAAAAGAGCTAGGTGCGAAGCAAACTAATTTCGTTAACTCTCATGGGTATCACGATCCAAATCAATATATTACCCCACATGATTTAGTAAAAATAACTAGTGAAGCATTAAACCATCCTTTTTTTCTAGATTTAATTAGCACTCCGTATTTCCAAGGAAACTACAAGAATAATGTAGGACAACCAGTAACAAGAAACTGGAATGCAACAAACCAGCAAATAAGAAAGAATAGTCCTCATTTTTCCGATGTAATTGTTGGTGGTAAGACTGGATATACAAGTGCATCACGACATAATCTTGTTAGTGTGGCAGAAGCTAAAGAAGGCTATTTTATTTCTGTGATGTTAAAAGGTGCTAGAGATCAGCGTTATATTGATACTGAGCGAATTGTAAAAAGAGCGATACAAGAGCGCTCTGAGTATGACAAAGCTCATAAACAGCAAATAACGATAAGGGAAGAACGTTTACCAATTTTCTTAAATGGAAAATTGCTTAAACTATTAAATGGGTTAATAGACTATGAAGGCATTAAGTATGTTCCAGTTGAACTTACAGCACTACTTTCAAATAACGGAAACACGTTCATAACAAATAACCAACAGTACAAAGTTTCACTAGATAACCAATTATTTGTTACAAATATAGAGCCTATTATGAAGGAAGGTAGATTGTTATTACCTGTTAGAGCACTGTTTAACCAATTTGGATTATCATTAAATTATGAACCAAAGAGTAGAGTGGTAACTGGAAAAAATAGTGATACGACTATTTCCATACCGATTAATTCAAAAATAGTAATGGTGGATGGAAAAGAAACGATTCTTGATAGCCCTGCAATTATCGAAGAAGGAAATACCTTTGTTCCAGTTAGGTTTATTTCAGAACAGTTCAATACAAAGGTAGATTGGGGAAGAGGGAGGACATTAGTATTTAGCTCAAGTTGAGGTTAGGACACTTCAATAGAGGATGCAATGGCTCCGTTCGCTACGCTCCTTGAAAGGAGAAACCCACTCCCTTCAAAACTTTTAAAAGATGTAGAGACTTCGCACATTGCTTCGAGACTAGAAAAAAGGTCAAAAACGGACCTTGTTTTCTAGTCTCTTTTTTGTGTGTGAAATATGTAAATGATTATGTAAAAACATGTGAAAGATAAATGAAGATGTAAAATATTATACCCAATAAGTTGCACCTATGATATAATCCATTGTGTGCTAGATTGGAAGAACTATATATGCAATTAATTACATATGTAGAGTTCGAGAAACTGTGTATCTGTATTATTTACATTAGAAAAATAATTATACAGTTGAACTGGAAACAAAAGAGATAATAAAAAATCCTTAGTGGGAAAAGGTATAAAAAAGGGAGGGTCAATATGATTTATTTGTCGTTATTGATCTGTTTTATTGTAGCTGTACTGATCACACCAGTTGTAAAGAAATTTGCAATTAAAATTGGTGCTACAGACAAACCAAATCATCGAAAAGTTCATCAAAAAGTAATGGCTCGCTTAGGTGGGCTTGCGATATATATTGCATTCTTAGTCGGTTACATTATTGTTCAGCCTGAGAGTCCACTTATGGTTCCAATATTAATTGGGAGCTTTATCATCATCTTAACTGGGTTTTTAGATGATATGATTGAGCTTTCAGCTAAATGGAAGCTTCTTGGTCAAATAGTGGCTGCGTGTGTTGTTGTTTTTGGAGGAGTTCAATTACAGTACATTAACCTACCATTTATTGATGGCTTTAATTTAGGGTGGTTAAGTATTCCAATTACAATTTTATGGATTGTAGGGATAACGAATGCAATTAACTTAATTGATGGCTTAGATGGTTTAGCAGCAGGTGTATCATCGATCATAATTATTACTATTACAGTATTAGCAATGGTTGATGGAAATATGTTTGTTGTGGCATTAGGAGCAATTATGCTCGGGAGTACATTAGGATTTTTAGTTCATAACTTTAATCCAGCAAAAATTTTCATGGGTGATACAGGAGCTTTATTCTTAGGGTTTATGATATCTGTTATGTCATTAATGGGTGTTGCAAAAAGTGTTACTGTATTCTCGATTATCATTCCAATTATCATTTTAGCGGTACCAATTTCTGATACGTTCTTTGCTATTATTCGACGTATAGTAAACAAACAACCATTATCAGCACCAGATAAATCACATTTACATCATTGTCTATTACGACTAGGATATTCACACAAGCAAACAGTGTTACTAATTTATGCAATGAGTGCATTTTTTGGCTTAGCTGCTGTGATGCTGACAATATCGACAGTTTGGGTGGCACTTTTCATCGTATTAGTATTACTAATCGCAATCGAATTAATTGTTGAAGGTGTCGGTCTTGTAAGTTCAAATTATCGTCCAATGCTAAATTTCTTTAGCCGAATAACAAGTGTAAAACGAATGTAAAAATAAAGGGGAGGTAGACTATGAGCTACTTCTCCTTTTTATGTTTAAGAGGAATAAATTAAGTAGTACAAACTACATCTTTTTTGTGTATAATTAGCTTTGAATGGAGGTGATAATATGGAAGATACATTAAAATTAATTCTTCAGGAAATCCAAAAAGTAAATCTTCGAATCGGTGGTCTCGAAAGTCAATTTGGTGGGCAGGAAAAACGAATGGATGGACTTGAGAGTAGATTTGTCGGCTTAGAAAAACAAATGGATGGATTCGATAGTCGATTTGATTCATTAGAAAGAGATATTAAAGAATTAAAAGTTGGACAAGAACAATTACAGAAGAACCTTGTTGATAGCTTGGGCCAAAACACAGAAAAAATCGTAGAGTATGTTGATAGCCAAACTGATGCATTAAATAAGCGATTATTTACTGTGGAGACAGATATTCAAAAATTAATGAGACAAAAAGCGAGATAATGTAATTCGGGGGTTCGTCATACTATTATAAAACAAAACATATACCTTCTTCTGTACGTAACTAGCAACATTCGCTTTCACCCCCAATACATAGAAAAACACCGACTAAGTAAGTCGATGTTCTAAATTACAATCCTATTTTATTTCTAAATGTTCTTGAAACGTAGTAGAGATTGTTCCAATTGATTCCTCTGTAAGCTCATAATAAAATACTCCGTTTATTCTTCTATTGTTACCTTCAAGATAAAGCGATTCAATATCATTTAATCCACCGCTATAAGAATGTAATGACAGGATATTACCGAAACTTAAGTTCATTGATATATGCTTTTCAATACTATCTAGCACAGCCCCGTAACTTGTAATAGATGAAAGTGATGCTCCTTTTTCGATAATTGCTTTAATGACTTCTTGTTGACGGTCGCCTCTTCCTAAATCACCACGAGGGTCTTTTTTTCTCATTCTTGAGAAAGCTAATGCTTCTTCTCCACTTAACAACTGTCTTCCTTCATATAATGTAATAGCCCCTTGATTATCATTACTGTCCATCTCACTAAACGTAAATGGTACGTCTACTTCAATTCCGCCTAGTGCATCAACAATTTCAATAAAAGCCATAAAATTTAATTTTACAAAATAATCAACTGGGATATCGAATAAGTTCTCAACAGTTTCAATTGCTAAATCGGTTCCTCCAAAAGCGTGAGCATGATTGATTTTATCAGGATTTCTTCTCCCTGGGATTTCAACTAACGCATCTCTTGGTATGCTCGTTAGTTTAATTGTCCCTTCCCCTTTATTAAATGTGGTAAGTAACATAGCGTCTGTTCGTCCAACTAGTTCACCATCACGGTCATCTACACCTAAAAACAAGATTGATATATTATCCTTACCAGGGTCAACTGCAACTTCACGCATGTCTGATTTGTCGCCACGGTCAAGCTCTTCACTAACGTTGGACGTTACATTTGATACTTTATTTAATAAATATATAGTGGCACCGCCCAAAACAAAGAATGCAACGACACCTACAATTGTCATCAGTTTCAAAAGTTTCTTCCATTTATATTTTCGCTTTTCTATTCTTGATTGAGCCATTTTTTATGAGCCCTCATTTCTATAATCTATAGTAGTTTGATAGTAAACTACACATATCCATCCTATAGTATCTTATATGCTACTTTTCGTAAAGTAGAGCGGAAAAAACTTTGTTAGTATTTCTGTGAATAAATAGAAATAGTATAATATAAGTAAGCGTTTACATAAATTCAATGAAATTATTTTAGGTTAAACAGTAGAAGGACATTTGTCCACATAGAGTGAACGAACATAGCTTTAGCGTGTAAGAAAGATTAACGTTAATTTTTCTATTAAATGAAAATAATGCTTGCCTATTCGAGCAAATAATAGTAACTTAATAATATGAAATTTTAGAAAATTACTACTAATCTTATAAATTTGTATAGTGTGAACGAACAGAATACATATACTAGCAAAATAATCTGTGGCTGTAGATAGATTACGAAGAGGGAGGACAGCAAATGTCACAAGTGGTATTAGAAATGAAAGAAATGAGAACTCATTTTTTTACAGATTCAGGTGAAATACCTGCAGTAGATGGAGTGAGTATAAAGATACATGCAGGGGAAGTTGTAGGTATTGTTGGTGAATCTGGCTGTGGCAAGAGTGTTACGTCACTTTCGGTTATGGGTCTTGTTCCAAATCCTCCAGGAAAGATAGTTGGCGGTGAAATTCTATTTAAAGGTGAGAATTTAGTCAAAGCGTCAAAGCGCCGTATGAGAAAAATTCGTGGAAATGAAATTGCGATGATCTTCCAAGAACCAATGACTTCATTAAACCCGCTTTTTACTATTGGAAACCAATTGAATGAAGGTATCCGAAATCACAACAAAATTAGTAAAAAGGAAGCAAGGCAGCGCTCAATTGAGATGTTAAACAAGGTAGGAATACCTAGGTCAGATGAAATTGTTGATGAGTATCCTCATCAATTATCTGGTGGTATGAGACAGCGTGTGATGATTGCGATGGCAATGGCCTGTGACCCTGAAGTTTTGATTGCAGACGAACCTACAACGGCACTAGACGTAACAATTCAGGCTCAGATTCTTGACTTAATGAGGAAATTAAACGACGAGAATGGAACAGCAATTATGATGATTACTCATGATTTAGGGGTTGTAGCAGAAATTTGCCATCGTGTCGTTGTTATGTACTCAGGTCAGGTGGTCGAAGAAGGTGACGTTAGGTCAATATTAAAACAGCCTAAGCATCCTTATACGAAGGGGTTAATTCGTTCGTTACCTAAAATACACTTGAAAGAAGAGCGCCTATACTCTATTCCTGGCAGTGTTCCGAAGCCTGGCTCGATTAAAAAAGGGTGTCGCTTTGCTGCTCGTTGTGAAAGTGCGTTTTCTAGGTGCTATGAAGAGAATCCCGAATTATTATCACTAGAGGAAGGCCATCAATGTCGTTGCTTCCTATATGAAGAAGTGGAGGGCGAGAACGTTGGCTAATCCAATATTAGAAGTAAAAGGCTTAAAGAAATATTTTGATATAAAAGGTGGCGTATTTGGAAAAAAAGTCGGCGAGGTAAAAGCAGTCGATGATGTTTCCTTTACTGTTTACGAAGGTGAAATCTTAGGAATCGTTGGTGAGAGTGGTTGTGGTAAATCAACGACAGGAAAGTCAATTTTACGACTAATTGAACCAAGTGAGGGAGAGGTCATTTTTGATGGTAAAGATGTGACGAAGCTTGATGCTGAAGAAATGCGTAAGCTTCGTCGAGACATGCAAATCATTTTCCAAGATCCATATGCCTCTCTTAACCCAAGACATACGATTGAAAAAATTATAAGTGAGCCGTTATTGGTTCATGGCATTGGTGACAAAGAATCACGAAAGCAGAAGGTACAGGAGCTTTTAGAAACTGTTGGCTTAAGTGCTTATCATGCTTCACGTTACCCACATCAATTTAGTGGGGGACAAAGGCAGCGAATTGGTATAGCAAGAGCGTTAGCTGTCAATCCGAAGCTTGTCATTTGTGATGAACCTGTATCTGCCCTTGATGTTTCAGTACAGTCACAAATTCTAAACTTAATGGATGATTTAAAGAAGGAATTTAAGCTAACCTATCTTTTCATCGCCCATGATTTAAGTGTAGTCAAACATATTAGTGACCGAGTAGGTGTGATGTATTTAGGTAGAATGGTAGAACTAGCTGAGAAAGATGAGCTATATGAAAATCCGATGCACCCTTATACTAAAGCGTTATTATCGGCTGTCCCTGTACCAGATCCAGATGAAAAAAATGAAAGAATGATTCTTGAAGGAGATGTTCCAAGTCCTTCTAATCCACCAACAGGCTGTGCGTTTCACACTCGTTGTCCTGAATGTATGGAGGTTTGTAAAACAGACCGCCCAGAATTTAAAGAAACTACTGATAATCATTTTGTGGCTTGTCATCTATATGAATAGAAGACAATCACAGATAAAAATATCTTATTTAAGATTAAAAGGGGGAAACACATAATGAAGAAGAAACCTTCATTACTGCTAATGCTTATGCTAGCGTTAGCGCTTGTCCTTGCTGCCTGTGGTGGGAACAATGAACCTACAACAAGCGAAGAAACAGATGGGGACACTGACACAGAAGAAGCAACACCAGCAGGAGATCAAACATTAATTTTCGCACGTGGTGGAGACTCAGTAAGTCTTGATTATGCAAGTATTACAGACGGAGAATCTTCGCGTGTAACGGTTCAAATCTTTGAAACTCTTATCGAATTTGATGAAGATTCATTTGATATTGGACCAGGACTTGCAACTTCATGGGACTTTGATGATGATGGTAAACGTTTTGTTTTCCAACTGCGTGAAGGAGTAAAATTCCATGATGGAACAGACTTTAACGCTGAAGCAGTAAAAATTAACTTCGAGCGTTGGGCTGACCAAGAGCACGAGTATAACTTTGCAGATGCAGGCTATACGTATAGTGTATATGGTACACAATTTGGTGGATTTAAAGGTGATGAAGGTCACGCGATTAAAGAAATCAATGTGTTAGGTGACCATGAAATTGAATTCGTTTTAAATCATCCGCTAGGTTCGTTTTTACAAAACATGGGGATGAGCTATTTTGCAATTACATCTCCAGCAGCATTTGAAGAGTATGGAGACAGAATTAATGAAAATCCAGTTGGAACTGGACCATTCAAGTTCGTTAGCTGGACTCGTGACGATAATATCGTTCTAGAAAAAAATGAAGATTACTGGCAAGAAGGTTTACCTAAGTTAGATAAAGTGATTTTCCAAGTAATCCCTGATAACTCAGCTCGTTTTACAGCTTTACGTTCAGGACAAATCGATATCATGGATGGAGTAAACCCTGATGATATCGCAACAGTTGAAGCTGATCCTGAATTAGCAATATTTGAGCGTGCAACAAATAACATTGGTTACCTAGGATTTAACATGGATAAAGAGCCATTTGATAACGTTCTAGTACGTCGTGCAATTAACCATGCAGTTAATAAAGAAGCATTAATTGGTGCTCTATATGGTGGTTTAGCTGAGCCGGCAAAGAACGCAATTCCACCAGGTTACCTTGGTTACAACGATGCAATTGATGCATATGATTTTGACCCTGAAAAAGCAAAAGAATTATTAGCTGAAGCAGGATTTGCAGATGGTTTTGAGTTTGATTTATGGACTATGCCTGTAGCTCGTCCTTACATGCCAGATCCGCAACGTGCAGCTGAAGCGCTTCAAGCTGACTTTGCTCAAGTTGGATTAAAAGCTAACATTGTAACAATGGAGTGGGCAACGTACCTTGAGAAAACTGAACAAGGTGAGCAAGACTTATTTATGCTTGGATGGTCAGGTGTAAATGGTGACCCAGATTACTTCTTATCAAACTTATTAAGTACACATGCAATTCCAGGTGGAAACCGTACGTTCTACCGCAATGATGAAGTAACAGCAATTCTTGATGAAGCGAAGACAACAGTAGATTTTGATGTTCGTGCTGCACTATATGAAGAAGCACTACAATTAATCCATGAAGATGCACCAATGGTTACATTGGTACACTCAATTCCTACTGTAGCAGGTAGCAGTCGAGTAAGTGGATATGTACCGCATCCATCAACAAGTGAAGTATTAATCAACGTAGAGCTTACTAACTAATTAATAGAGAGTAGTAGAGCATGCTCTACTACTCTTTTTTACGAAAAAAAGTTAGAAAGTTGGAAAGTGGAAAGATGATTAATCTATTTTTCCCTTTCCTTTCTACTTTCCAACTAACCAACTGTTATTACCTAAAAAGGATTGAGGTGAGATGAGATGTTAGCCTATACAATTAGACGATTATTAATGCTCATTCCTGTACTACTAGGAATGTCAATTGTAACGTTCTCTATCATTCATTTAATACCGGGAAGTCCGGCACAAACAATGTTAGGAGAACAAGCTACGCCACAGGCGATTGCTGAATTAGAAGAACGATTAGGGTTAAACGAACCTTATTTAGTTCAATACGGATATTATATGAAAGATTTAGTGACGGGGGATTTAGGTACGTCTTTGCGAACAAAACAGCCGATTGCTGAAGAAATGTGGCCATATCTCGCCGCAACGATTGAATTAACGATGTTTGCAATGATTTTTGCAATAATTATTGGTGTAAATGCTGGGATTATAAGCGCTTGGAAACAGAACTCATGGTTTGATTATACTAGTATGATTATCGCGCTTATCGGTGTATCGATGCCGATATTCTGGTTAGCTCTTATGCAGCAATGGGTATTCGCTCAAGAACTTGGCTGGCTTCCAGCTTTCGGGCGTGACAATCCAAGAGATCCTGTTGCTCAAGTAACTAATTTATACGTAATTGATACAATTATTTCAGGACGATGGGACCAACTATGGGTCACGATAAAACATTTAATTTTACCAGGTATTGCACTTGGGACAATTCCAATGGCGATAATTGCGAGAATGACTCGTTCAAGCATGCTTGAGGTTTTACGTTCAGACTACATTCGAACAGTAAATGCCAAAGGGTCTCATGATTTCTATGTTGTTTATAAACATGCTCTTAAAAATGCGACAATACCAGTACTAACGGTTGTCGGGTTACAAACGGGAGCATTGCTTGGTGGAGCGATTTTAACAGAAACGATTTTTAGTTGGCCAGGAATAGGGCGTTATATATTCGATGCGATTGGAAACCGTGATTATCCGGTTATTCAATCAGGAATTTTGGTCGTTGCCACAATCTTTGTCATGATCAACCTAATTGTTGATTTGTTGTACTCGTATATTGACCCAAGGATTAAATATTGATGAGGAGGAGATTAAATGGAAAATGCTAAACTGAATCACCCAGATAATATGGCAAACAATCCTTCTCCTGCTCCCAATGGGTCGCCACTACCAGAAGAGAAGGTAGAAGTGGTTTCACCTTGGAAAGATGCCTTTCGACGGTTACTGAAAAATAAACTGGCTGTAGTAGGGCTTGTTATCATCATATTCTTTATTCTCGTAGCTGTCTTTGCGCCACTATTTACAAGCTATGCCTATGATGATACAAATCTACCGAATCGACTTCAGCCACCATCAGCTGAACATTGGTTTGGCACTGATGATTTGGGGAGAGATATTTTTTCAAGGATTGTGTACGGGGCACGAATCTCGTTATGGGTAGGATTCTTTGCAGTAACAGGAGCGCTCGTGTTTGGTACATTATTAGGTATCGTTGCGGGCTACTATGGTCGCTGGATTGATATGATTATCTCTCGTATCTTTGATATCATGCTTGCGTTCCCTAGTATTCTACTAGCAATTGCAATCGTTGCTATTTTAGGACCATCATTAGAAAATGCCTTGATAGCGATAGCGATTATAAACATCCCGATATTTGGACGGCTTGTCCGCTCAAAGGTAATTTCCTTGCGAGAAGAAGAATACATTATGGCAGCCAAAGCACAAGGGATGAAAAATGGACGGATTATTATCCATCACATTCTACCGAATAGCTTAGCGCCAATCATTGTTCAAGCAACACTAGGATTTGGTACAGCAATACTAGAAGCAGCAGCACTTGGATTCTTAGGCTTAGGAGCACAAGCACCAAATCCAGAATGGGGAAAAATGCTCTCTGATTCAAGACAATTTATCCAGTCAGCACCATGGACCGTCTTATTCCCAGGCTTCTCTATCATGTTAGTTGTACTTGGGTTTAATATGATTGGGGATGGGTTGAGAGACGCGCTGGATCCGAAGATGAAGAACTAGAAGTTCTTAATGGTTAATTGGTAATGGCTAGTGGTTAATTAAATTGCGAATTGCGAATTGCAAATTGCAAATTGCAAATTTAGATTAAGGGGAGTACTGTAGACTTTTGTTTACAGTTCTTCTTTTTTCTGTTGAACAGGCATTAGTGTTCGGTAGTAGAGCAATGGGGAATTATAAAAAGGGCTCCGATGTAGACCTAGCTATAGTGGGAGATAACATATCTCAAAAAGTGCTCTTTGAGTTAAATGATTTATTAAAGGAAGAATACCCTCTTCCATATTTCTGTCATTTCATACCATGATATTACAAATGAAAAATTAAAACAGCACATAGACACAGAAGCAAAAGAAATATACTCCAAAAGCAAAATCGAATAAATCAAACTGACGGCAACAAAAACCGTCCCCCTGATTTATTAACCATTAACCATTCGCAATTTGCAATTAGATCTTAAAATTCATAACTCATAACCCATAATTCATAATTGCTCTTCTAAGTATTCCACTTCCCCCTCAAAGATCTCCCCTTGTCCATTTGTCAAATCAGTCATCCAATTAATAAAATCTTCTGTCTTTTCAACTTCAACATACGTTTGAACGTTTACTTTGTCTTGGTAGTTAATCTCTTTTAATTGATAGACTGATTGTCTTAGTTCGTTTTCTACTTTTCCGAGCCAGTGGTAGTCGATGTTTGTATGGATGATTTGCATCAGTTTTCTTTCAACAATACCAATTGCATTTAGGCCTTCGCTAGTAGCTCCTCCGTAAGCACGAATTAATCCTCCTGCACCAAGTTTAATCCCACCGAAATAGCGAGTGATTACTACGACAGTATCCTTTAATTTTCGCTTTTTTAATACTTCAAGAATGGGTACCCCAGCTGTTCCACTCGGTTCTCCGTCATCATTTGCCTTTTGGATTTGGTCAGTTTCTCCGATAAGGTAGGCAGAGCAATTATGAGTGGCATTCCAGTGTTGTTTTTTTATTTTTTCAATAAAGGTTTGGGCTTCTTCCTCTGTTGTTGCTCTATCTATGTATGCGATAAATCTTGATTTCTGTATCGTAATCTCATGTTCTCCAAATTCTTTGACTGTAAAGTAACGTGATAGCATGAGTTCCCCCTATATTATAAATGTGTAATATTGTCCTAAAAATTGTTACAACTCGTTCTTTCCTAGCGAAATATGATAAAATACATATTATATGAAGAAGTATGTCAACGCAAATGCTACGCTCCTTCATAATTGAGGGTCAATTGCAGCATGAACTAGAAGGTTGGTGCACATGATTGGTTAAAGATAAAGCGTTAGAAAAAATTATTGATAAAACAATTGAAACTGTCGGAAATAGTAGAGAGCAGATTTTTGAAATTGGTGAACAATCTAGACAAGAACATCAGCGATTACAAAAAGAGCTACAAGATATAAGAATTAAAGTAGCGGAGATCATTGAAAAAACAGACAAAACAGAATTACATGCCAGGTTTGCACGTAATCGACTTGCAGAGGTAAGTAAGCACTTTGCTAAGTTCAGTAATGAAGAGGTTCGTCAAGCATATGAGCATGCGAATGAATATCAAGTGCAATTAGCTGTTCTTCAGCAAGAAGAAAAGCAACTACGTGACCGTCGAGACCAAATTGAACGAAGGTTGGTGGCGATCTCAGATACAATTGAGCGCGCTGAAAATTTAGCTGGACAAATGTCGGTTGTATTTAACTTTTTATCTGGAGATTTACAGCAAGTGACAGAGGCATTAGAGGATGCTAAAGAAAAACAAGAATTTGGTCTAAAAATTATAAAAGCACAAGAGGAAGAACGTAAACGATTGTCCCGGGAAATTCATGATGGACCAGCCCAAATGATGGCTAATGTCCTACTTCGCTCGGAGTTAGTTGAAAGAATTTACCAGGATCAAGGGATAGATGAAGCACTTAATGAGATTCGAGATTTGCGAAAAATGGTAAAATCCTCCCTCGCTGAAGTAAGGAGAATTATTTACGATTTACGACCAATGGCACTTGATGACTTAGGTCTAATTCCAACATTATCTAAGTATCTCAAAAATTTTGAAGAGCATACAAAAATGACGATTTCATTTAAGAATCTAGGAAAAGAGCGACGTTTAAGTCAAGAGCTTGAAATTGCCCTCTTCCGGTTAGTCCAGGAAGCGGTGCAAAACTGCTACAAACATGCTAATCCGAAAACGGTTCATGTGAAAATTGAAATCAAACCGACCAAAGTCATTATTATAGTAAAAGATGATGGTAAAGGCTTTGATATGAATGAAAAAAAGGAAGGCTCTTTTGGCATTATGGGGATGAAAGAACGTGTGAATATGCTAAAAGGAGAAATGAGACTTGAATCGGCTATTAATGTTGGAACGACAGTCATTATCGGAGTTCCAATTCAGTAAATCCTAATGAATGTTAACTATAATAGACGATGTAATAAATAAAAAAGCTTTGAATAGGAGAGGTGAAATAGTATGAATGAACAGCAAGAAACAACAATCAGAATTGTAATTATAGACGATCATCAGCTATTTAGAGAAGGTGTTAAGCGTATTTTGGCAATGGAGCCAGGACTTGAAGTTGTAGCTGAAGGGGAAGATGGTTCACAGGCAATGGGGCTTGTTGAAGAGCATCAACCAGATGTCGTCCTAATGGATATTAATATGCCGAAAGTAAATGGTGTAGAGGCAACTCGTGAATTAATAAAAGCGTACCCAAATGTAAAGGTTTTAATATTATCAATCCATGACGATGAGACGTATGTAACTCATGTGTTAAAAACTGGAGCTTCAGGTTATTTATTAAAAGAAATGGATGCAGACTCACTAATTGAGGCGGTAAAAGTTGTCGGTTCTGGTGGAGCATATATTCATCCGAAAGTTACTCACAACTTAATTAATGAATACCGTCGTCTTGCGAATGAAGATGAAACTCAAAATGGAGAAATTGGTTTTAGAGAAGTAGAATATCGTAAACCACTTCATATCCTTACTCGTCGTGAGTGTGAAGTTCTTCAATTAATGACAGACGGCTATAGCAATCGAATGATTGGTGAAGCATTATTTATCAGTGAAAAAACCGTAAAAAACCATGTAAGTAACATCCTCCAAAAAATGAACGTAAACGACCGTACCCAAGCAGTAGTAGAGTCGATAAAAAATGGTTGGGTGATGGTGAGATAAAAGGAATTATGAGTTATGGGTGCTGAATTATGAATTAAAACCAATTCATAACTAATAACTCATAATTCATAATTATAAAAGGAAGGGGCTTTTCTTGTGAGTAGGATTGCGATTGTGACGGATAGTACGGCTTACCTTTCTGTTGATGAGATAGACAAGCTTGAGGTGAAAGTCGTTCCTCTTAGTGTTGTTTTTGGGGAAGAGGCATTTAAAGAAGAAGTTGATATTTCGACTGAGCAATTTTATGAAAAAATGAAAACAACAGACAAGCTGTCAACAACAACGCAGCCAGCAATTGGTGCTTTTGTTGAAATGTATGAGTCATTAGCAAAGGAAGGCTATGATGCTGTTATATCAATTCATTTATCTAGCGGTATCAGTGGTACATTCCAAACAGCGGTGAGTGCAGCTAGTATGGTTGAGGGAATTGATGTGCATTGTTTTGATTCAGAAGTCAGTTGTTCTCCTCAAGGATACTACGTTTACGCGGCTGCAAAGTTGATAGAAGAAGAAAGAGCGGTTGATGAAATTTTAGTTCATCTGGATGCCATGAGAATTAATGTAAGAGCTTACTTTATGGTGGATGACTTAAATCACTTACATCGCGGTGGAAGACTAAATACGGCACAGCTATTTGTCGGTAGTTTGTTAAAAATAAAGCCTGTTCTCAACTTTGAAAAGAAAGTAATTGTTCCTTTTGAAAAAGTAAGAACAGAGAAAAAAGCACTTAGTCGAATACTAGGTATGCTTGATGAAGATATGCAAAAAGACAAACCACCATCAGTCATAACGGTTATACACGGAAACAGAAAAGACAAGGCTGAAGAAATTATAGCCGAATTACATACTAAGTATGGTAACGACGTTGATATTCAAATTAGTTATTTTGGTCCTGTTATCGGGACGCATCTTGGACAAGGAAGCATCGGAATCAGCTGGTGCAATCAATAATATATACATCATGAGAGCATGTTCAACAAGAAGTTGGATATACTCTCTTTTTTAATTATTAATTCTGAATTATGAGTTATGAATTGGAAGAGCGAGAGAGATATAAAATCTGAGTTATGAATGATGAATTTGAAGAGCAAAAGATATAGTAAATATGGTTTTTCGGGTCTTAATTTATAACTCATAACCCATAATTCATAATTAACTACCTCCTTTTCTGTGGATAACTTATTCAACAAATTTCCGATTGTATTTCAATTTTCAACAATCTAAAAGTTATATTTGTGGGGTTTTGTCGAAATTATGTTTATGGTCAAAGTTATACACATTACAAACGGGTGTTTCTGTGGATAGTGTGGATAAAATTGTGGGTAAGATTAGTTATTAACAATTATTTCAAGAGGTGATAAAACTTTGAGGTTTGTATTGTATGAAAAAGATGATTTAATGTTGATTTGTCCTGAGCAGCTTGTGGATAAAAGAATTCCTCATCTCCATGTAGAGGCAATTAGTAAGCTTCCTTCGTTTCATTCCCCTGAGTTAAACTCTTCCTTTAAGTATTCTACTGAATTACAAAGCATTTTATCAGGTAGGCGACTCCTTCTCGACGATATACCTTTTCAAATCAATATCTTACAAGAGCATTATGAGAACGGGTACGCGAAGTATTCAAAGGGCATTACCAATAAAAACAACCAATATAGTTGCGTGCGCTGTGGTAATGAGGAGCAGAGATTATTTGCTAGCTTTTTATGTGCTCGTTGTGAAAAGCAATGTGTTTATTGCCGTCATTGTCTCATGCTAGGACGAGTTAGTCAGTGCACACCGCTAGTTCATTGGATAGGTCCACTTGTTGAATATAATCCTTTAGACAACCCCCTTCAATGGAAAGGAACACTCTCAAAAGGGCAAGAACAGGCTTCAAAGCATATTGTAAATGCAATTGATAATGAGTCAGAGTTACTTGTTTGGGCCGTATGTGGAGCCGGAAAAACGGAAGTGCTGTTTGAAGGAATCAATTATGCTCTCAAGAATGGGAAGCGTGTATGTATAGCTACACCAAGGACAGATGTTGTGAAAGAACTAACTCCTCGTTTAAAGCAAGCCTTTCCGAGAGTAGAAGTATCCTCTCTTTATGGTGGAAGTGAAGATAAAAGTGCCCAAGGGAAGCTTCTCATCTCAACGACTCACCAACTTCTCCGCTTGTATCAAACCTTCGATGTTCTCATAATTGATGAGGTAGATGCTTTTCCTTATTCCGCCGACCGTAGCCTTGTATTTGCAGTGAATCAAGCAAAGAAAGAACATGCCTCAATTATCTACTTAACTGCAACTCCTTCAATAGAAATGCAAAATCGCATAACTAAAAAAGACCTTCCAGTTGTAAAAATCCCCAGACGATATCACGGTTATAACCTTCCTGTACCAACATTTGAATGGTGTGGCAATTGGCAAAAGAAATTAAAGAAGAATAAGCTACCTCTTGTTATTGATTTGTGGATAAAAGAGCGAGTTGAAATAAACAAACAGTTATTTATATTTGTACCAACTGTGGATATGTTGGAACAAGTGACGAATCTAATCGAAAAAATCACTTCTCGTGTGGATGGAGTTCATGCTGAGGATCCAAACCGTCATGAAAAGGTGGAGAAGTTTAGAAATGGAGAAACGCTCGTACTTGTTACAACAACAATTTTGGAAAGAGGAGTGACTGTAGCAAATATTGATGTAGCTGTATTTGGGAGTGATGAACCTGTATTTACAGAAAGTGCGTTAGTGCAAATGGCTGGACGTGTTGGTAGAAGTGCTTCTTTTCCGAGTGGTGATGTACGCTTTTTTCATTTCGGGAAAACAAAGGCAATGATTGCAGCGAAAAATCATATTGAGGCGATGAATAAGGAGGAGGGTAAACAATGAGCGCGAACTGTTTATTATGTGATACTCCACTAACTTTTCAAGTAGGATGGCTTAATGCATTTGGAATGCAGAAAGAAGGTTGTTTATGTTTGAAATGTAGTAATGAGTTAGATGAGATTAATGGAGAAATTTGCTCTATTTGTGGAAGACCATTTGCATTATTAGATTCTTCTTTTCGATTTGAAAATGAATGCTATGACTGTGCCCGTTGGGAGCAAGATGAATATTGGCGTGGGGTGTTGTTGAAAAACCGTTCGATATACAGCTATAACTCGTTTTTGAAAGAGATTATGGCTAGATTCAAATTTAGAAGTGACGCTGAGCTTGTAAAAATTTTTCAACAGCCTCTACAAAAAGTCTTTCAAAAGGAATTCCCCAAACATCTCCTTGTTCCCATACCATTAAGTGGCGAAAGGAAATATGAACGGGCATTTAACCAAGCAGAACTCATTGCAGAACTACTCAGAAAACCAATTCTAGCTTTAATTAAAGTTACAAATGAAGAAAAGCAAAGTAAAAAAAACAGAATAGAGCGACTCGAATCAAAATCCCCTATATTTAAATTTGACCCTAATTTTAAACAACAAACCCAATCTGCCGATATACTAATTATAGATGACATATACACAACAGGAGCAACCATCCGCCATGCAGCAAAAGAACTACTAACCAACGAAGCCAAATCAGTATCATCTCTAACAATCGCAAGGGGATAAAGAAGTTAATTACCCATTAACAACTAACAATTAACCATTAACCATCAATAATTCATAACTCATAACCCAGAATTCATAATTTAAATAAACTTCCAAAACAAGATATAATATACTATAAGTGATAGGGGGAACCACCATGCCAAACTTAGAAAACTGTCCACAATGTGGAGGCTTATTTATCAAAGCGTTTCGAAATATTTGTGAAAAGTGCCAGAAAGAATTAGATGCAAATTTTGAAAAGGTATATGGATTCATACGGAAAAAGGAAAACAGGATGGCTTCTATGGAGGAGGTATGTAGCAAGACAGAGGTGCCTGAGGAACAAATTTATCGTTTTATAAAAGAGGGTAGGCTGAAATTATCTCATTTTCCGAATTTAGGATATCCATGTGATTCATGTGGAACAATGATACGTGAAGGACGATTATGTAGTTCTTGTCAACAACAAATAAGCCAAGACTTAAAGCAATATGACACAGGTAAGCAAGTACAAGCACGTAACATAGCTAGAGAGAAAGAGAAAGATAGAATCGCAAACAGACAAGGAACCTACAAATCCCTAAATGAGTATCTAGATGATTGATTAACAAAAAAGTAAACATTTTTTTATAAGTACCGATATAAATAGAAAAGCAATATAGAATTGCAAATTACAAATTGCAAAGTTAATTAAGTAATTCCTTAATTACGAACTCATAATTCATAATTCATAATTCATAATTAATCAAAAGCGGGGTGAGATAGTTGAAAATTAATCCATTAGGACCGATGAATAATAATCCTTATCGGAAGCAAATCGAGAGGCAAGAAGCGATTTCTGAGGTTAAGCAAAAAAGAGACAAAGTTGAAATATCAAAGACTGCCCAGGAAATGCAACAAGTTACTAAAGCTGAAGTAGCAAGACAGGAAAAAGTAGAAGCGTTAAAAGAAAAGGTTCAAAGTGGTGAATATAAAGTTGATCCTCACGCTGTAGCAAAAAAATTCTATGAGTTTTGGAATGAATAGAAACGAGGTGACGGTATGTCGACGAAGGCAATTATGGATGTAATGGCGGATTTGATAAAACTGCATCAAACATTTAACCAGCTAGCAGTAGAGAAAACAGAAGCAATTAAAAATAGTGATATGCCGTCTCTCGATAAGTTACTAAAGCAAGAGACGGCATATGTAAAAAAGTTACGAAAGCTTGAAGAAGACCGTCTTTTTGTTGTGAATCAATACTTAGCCAATGAGGGATTGGTAACAGAAGGCGTAACGATGGGGAATTTGGTAGAGCTCGTACCGAGTACAGAACAAGTACTCCTAGGAAAACTACAAAAGGCCCTCTTATCAGAAATAGATAGATTAAGAAAACGAAACGAATTAAATCAACAATTAATAGAAGACTCGTTACGGTTTGTCAACCTTTCCCTCGATTTAATCGCACCTGAACCAGAGGAAGTAAATTACAAGCGACCAACGAAAACAAGCTATGAAGAGAATACGGGGCGGTCGTTGTTTGATTCAAAAGCATAACGGAGAGACGGAGGATATTCAAATGCAATCAACTTTTCATGGATTAGAAACAGCTCGTCGTGGAATGATGGCGCAACAGGCTGCTTTGCATACAACTGGACATAATATTGCCAATGCGAATACAGAGGGGTATTCAAGGCAGAGGGTAAATTTCAATCAAACTGAGCCTTACCCAGCTGCGGCGATGAATCGACCTAGGATACCAGGACACTTAGGAACTGGAGTTGAAGCGGGCTCAATTCAAAGAATGAGGGACCAATTTTTAGATGTTCAGTATCGAAATGAGAATCAAAAGTTTGGTTATTGGGATGCACGTTTTGAAGCTCTTCAAAAAATGGAAGACGTTATGAATGAACCATCAGAACAGGGGCTCGCTAACACGATTGATCGTTTCTGGCAATCTTTGCAGGACTTAGCAGTACAGCCTGAAGACGCGGGTGCACGTGCTGTAGTTCGCCAAAGAGGAATTGCTGTTGCCGAAACTTTTCGTTATGCTCATGATTCGTTATCGGCAATTCGTAAAGACTATGAAACAGAAGTTAGTCAAACAGAGCGAGATATTAACTCTCTTATTAGACAAATAAATAACGTGAATCGCCAAATTGGAGATTCAGAACCACATGGCTATGTAACGAATGATTTATATGATGAGCGAGATAGATTAGTTGATCAACTTTCACAGTATTTAAATATTAAAACTGATTTTGTTAAGAGTAGTGGTAATCCTAATCCAGTAGCAGAAGGTAAAATGACAATTTGGTTGGCTGATAGTGCAGGAAATGCAATTGAAAATGCTGTACTTATTAATGGGGCTGATTATGAAGCAGTTCAAGGTTTAAAGCTGTCCTTTACAGGAGAAGGCACTAATAAATTAATGAGTTCAATTCAACTTGGGCAATTAGATAAGGATAATTATATAACCGAAACAGCTGGTATAAGTTGGAGTAGTCTTGACCAGTTTCCTTCATCTGGAAAATTAAAAGGTATGATGGAGGCTTATGGTTACCAGGCGAGTGATGGTACAGCAAAAGGTATCTATCCAGAAATGTTGAGTAACTTAGATGAAATGGCGTATGTGTTCGCTACTGAATTTAACAAATTGCACGAAAAAGGATGGAACTTAGTGGATATAAAAAACGGAAAAGAAGATGATAGTGGAACATCCTTTTTCCGTGACTTAGGTAATGTTAACCATGATCAATCTGGTAAACTTATATTTAGTGAAAATCAAAGTGATAAGGTTGGATTCGCTGCCAGAATTGGAGTTTCATTAGACATTCATAATTCAACGGATTATATAGCGGTAGCGTCAAATAAAAATGGAGAAGCATTTGCTGGAGATGGTAGCAATGCTTTGTTAATGGCTAATATGAAAGATACTATCTTTTCTATTAAAGGTAGCAATGCAAATATTCAAAGTTTTTACCGTAGTGTTATTGGGGACATGGCAGTTGATACTTCAGAAGCACTTCGATTAAAGGGGAATTCAGATATTTTAAGAGGAAGTGTTCAGTTTCGGCGTGATTCTGTAAGTAATGTATCCTTAGATGAAGAGATGACTAATATGATTAAGTATCAACACGCATATAATGCTGCTGCAAGAGGTATTACGTTAGTAGACGAAATGCTAGATCGTATAATTAATGGTATGGGTCTTGTTGGTAGATAAATAGGTAGGTGAAAATAAATGAGAGTTACACAAACAATGTTAGCAAACAATACTTTACGTCATATAAGTCAAGGATATGAAAATTTAGGCCGTATTCAAGATCAATTAGCAAGTGGTAAGAAGATTACACGTGCTCACCAAGACCCGGTAATTGCTATGAAAGGGATGCGTTATCGAACAGAAGTAACAGAAGTTGAGCAATTTAAACGCAATTTATCTGAAGTAAATACATGGATGGACAATGCTGATTCTGCACTGGATAAGGTTAATCAGGCAATTCACCGAATTCGTGAACTTGTGGTTCAAGCCTCAAATGATACGTACGAACCAACCCAACGAGCGAATATAGCAAAGGAGATAAGGCAAATAAATGACCATATCGCATCTCTAGCAAATACTAAGGCTAATGATAAGTATATCTTTAACGGTACTAATACAACAAATCCACCAGTTAATCTTGATGGCGTTACGATTAAACTAGAAAATTATAATTTTGATGATAGAAGTGATTATGCATTATCATATCAAGGGAAAGAGTTTAGGTATGTTGGGGAAAATGTATATCAAAGTGGTAATAAAACAATTACAGTTAGCGATGAACCGTTGACATTCACCTATAATGATCCTGACGGTGAGACTGGGGATTTTAAAGAAGAAAACATAATTATATCAAACAGGAAAGCTGTTTCTACTAATAACCATGATGTAAAAATAGAAGTAATGAAGGGGATTGAAATGGCAGTTAACATTCGTCCTCAAAATGTATTTTCAGCTCATATGTTCGCAAACCTCGATGCTATTGCCAATACCCTTGAAGATCCTACTAAGCAGTCTGAGGATATTACTAAATTTCTTGATGTACTAAGTGGATTTACAGATGATGTCGTTTCAGAACGTGCAGAACTTGGTGCAAGAGTAAATCGTGTTGATATGATACAAAACCGAGTTTGGGAGCAAGAAGTTGTCTCAAGACGTATACTTTCAGACAATGAAGATGCAGACATGGAAAAAGTCATTATCGATTTAACAACCCAAGAAAGTGTTCATAGAGCAGCGCTAGCAGTAGGAGCAAGAATCATTCAACCAACGTTGATGGACTTTTTAAGATAACATAACACCTACCCAAGGGGCCAGACCAACTAAAGGTCCGGCTCTTTTGGTATATGGAGTGGGAAAGTTTGTTAGGGGTTAGTTGATTAATGTTTAGCTTTCAGTATTTAATTCGCAACTCATAATTCATAATCCATAATCCATAATTGCTCTTAAAAAGGGGGAATACTAATGCAAGCACCCTACCTACAAATTAATTCTACACACGCTCATATTGGAATGAAAAAACAAGAACCACATGTGCAAATTCAACAGAGAAATGCAGATTTACAAATTAGGCAAAATCATATTGATAATATACAAATAAGTAGAAGAGCCTCTCAATTACATATTGACCAAAATGAAGCATTTGCAGATGCAGATGTTAAAGGACCACTGCGACGAGCTGACGAATTCTTTCAAAAATCAAAGCAATCTCTTATGCAATACCTAGCAAAAGCCTCTCAGCAGGGTGACCAACTGATGAAAATTGAAAACGGTGGTGGGGATATTCCAAGAATTGCTTCGGCAAATAGTGAGTTAATTCGTCATGAGTTTGGAATGGGTTGGACTCCGAAATCTGCTGACAAAGTAAAAATTAACTTTCAACCATCGGAGCTAAGCTTTAATGTTAGTCTTAGCATGCCTTCTATAAATGTGAGTGTTAATCCACCATCGATAAATATGGAGAAATGGCAAACGGATGTATATATTAGGCAAAAGAATTCGATAAATATTCAAGCAGTTGGATTAAATGTGAATAGGGGATTATAGCTTCAGGGGTGAACTCTGGAGCTATTTTAATAAGTACAAACCATTGTAAGAAAATTCAAAGATGGTAATGGCTCCGCGCACTGTCTACAGCAAGAAACCCGCTTGTTGTTAATCTCAAAATACAGTAGTGGCTCCGCAAATTGCTTATAAGAAAGACGTTTAACGCGCTTTTCTTAAGCAATTAAGAGTGATGATTTATGAATCTTGAATGAGAATGCTATAATAAGGAAAAGTAGTTAATAAGAGGTTGTGAGTGAGTTGAATTCAGAAAAACATCGAGAAGAGATTCTTAAACAGATTAAAGAAATAGTAAGATATCACCTACAAGGTGTAACTGCTAAAGTATATTTGTTCGGTTCATGGGCAAGGCATAGAGAGCGTAATAGTTCTGATATTGATATTGCGATTGAACTAGTAAACCCTTCCTCAAAAGGTGTCATATCTACTATTAGAGAAGCATTTGAAGAATCAACTATTCCGTATAGGATTGAAGTTGTTAATTTAGATGATACAAATATTGATTTTAAAAATAAGGTAGTAGAGGAGGGGATTCGTTGGAACGTTTAAATCAAAGGAAGAGATTAGCGAAAAGAGCATTACAGACTCTGGTGGAAGTTACAAACATTAAAGAACCTTCCATTATAGAAAGAGATGCAACAATTCAACGGTTTGAATATACCTTTGAAGCAATGTGGAAACTTGGCAAGCAATATTTGCGAGATATTGAAGGAGTTGATATTGCGACTCCGAAAGGAATTATAAGAGCTTGTCGAGAAGCTGGTATGTTTACTTCAGAAGAGACGATTAAAGCGTTAGAAATGGTTGATGATAGAAACTTAACATCACATACATACAATGAAGACTTAGCTGAAAAGATATTTGGACGTATCCCTAGACATGTCGAAATATTAATTAAATGGTACCAAACAATTGAAACAAAAATTAACGAAGCAAATAATTATTAAGAATCGTGGTGAATGAAATGAAAGTACAGACAAAGTATGTTGGAGAAGTAGAGGTAAGTGAAAGTAGAGTGATTCAGTTTGAAAAAGGACTTCCTGCCTTTGAAGAAGAAAAGGAATTTATAGTTCTTCCTTTCAGTGAAGATGAATCAGCATTTTTTACATTACAGTCTGTGAATGATGTCGAAGTAGCGTTTATCATTGTGAACCCGTTTGGGTTTTATAGTGATTATAAGGTAAAGCTTTCTGATGCAACAATTGATCAAATACAAGTGGAAAAGGAAGAAGACGTGGCAATTTTTGTAATGGTGACAGTGAAAGACCCATTTGCCCAGTCGACAGCCAATTTACAAGCGCCGGTAGTTATCAATTTGAAAACGCAAAAAGGTAAGCAACAGGTGATGAGTGATAGTGGTTATCAAACAAAGCATATACTAATGCCCCAAGAGGCTACTAAAGTAGGGGAGGGCAAATAGATGCTAGTACTTACGAGAAAGCTAAAGGAATCTATCCAAATCGGTGATGATATTGAACTAATGGTACTCGCGATTGAAGGAGACCAAGTGAAGCTAGGAATTAAAGCCCCAAAGAATGTGGACATCCATCGAAAAGAAATTTTCTTAGCGATACAGGAAGAAAACAATAAAGCTGCTACAGCTTCCGTAGATTCACTTAAGAAGTTCCTAGGTTCTACTCCCTCAGACAATAAGTAATAAAACATAGTAAAAACTCTTCTCATAAACAGTTATTTACTATAAAGTAAGAACAGACGATCGTTGCTCTTGCCACGTGAAAATTGTGAATGGGAGTTGGAAATCATGAGTAAAGAGGTAATTGAGGTAGTAAAGAATCTTGAAAAGAAGATGGATGAGAGGTTTACTCGACATGAGGATTTACTTACACAATTAATTACAATGGTTGCTGAAACAAATAAACGATTAGACCGGTTTGAAATAGAAGTGAAGGAAGATGTTAGCGAGCTGGACAAACTCAAAGACTATTAGATTCTGATGTTACCCTTCTTTTCAAAGAGAGCGCACTACAAACTCGAGAAATTAATCGGCTTGTGCAGGCGCAACAATAGAAAATATAGAAATACAGGACAGATTTTTGCAGAGGTGATGTGGGAGTTGTCCTATTTTAGTAATTTAGAATGCCAACAACCTTCTTAAGAAAGCAGACTATCATGAATGTAGTGATGTCTGCTTTTTCTATTTTTACTTTCAAAAAATGGAGAGGCTGTTATGGAAGAGAAAGTGCATAATCTAATCCTAAATTATGTGTTCCGAGTGATGAAATATTAGGTCAAGGCTCGCAATTACTTTCGCTAATTCAAAACTAATAACTCAGCATTCATAATTCAAATTCCTCCCTACACTTTTTTTTCTAAAAAATCTAAAATACTACTAAACTCTCACTAAAATATGACGATAATAATAGTGTAAGGCAGAATGTTACTATGGACGGCCGACGTAGTACATATTGCTTAAATAATAATTCTAACCACAAGGATGTGGGCAGAACAAAATTCAAGGAGGAATTTTATTATGATTATTAACAATAATATCCCAGCGTTAAACACGTATCGTCAGATGGGCGCTAACCAAGGTGCAGCTGCAAACTCAATGGAGAAACTAGCTTCAGGTCTTCGTATCAACCGTGCAGGTGATGATGCTGCGGGTCTAGCTATCTCTGAAAAAATGAGAGCGCAAATCCGTGGTTTAGACCAAGCAAGCCGTAACTCTCAAGATGGTATCTCAATGATCCAAACAGCTGAGGGTGCACTACAGGAGACACATAACATTCTACAACGTATGCGCGAGCTTGCTGTTCAAGCTTCAAATGATACAAACGTAGAAGTAGACCGTGAAGAGATCCAAAAAGAAATGAATCAGTTAACTTCTGAAATTAACCGTATTGGTAATACAACTGAGTTCAATACGCAAAAAATCCTTAACGGTGGAATGGACTCCAAAGGAAATGATGTTATTACACCTGCTACTGCAGCTAAGTTTGGTGGAGTAGATTCAGCAGGGGATGCTTTAACTACAGCATTTACACTTACAGCTGGAGGAACAATTTCAGCAACAACTGGTGCTACTGCCATTTCAGCTACGGGGTCAATTAAAGTAGGAGATACAACATTTAGTTTAAATGAGCTATTTGAATCTTACGGAGAAGCTGATGAAAATGGGAATTTCAATGCGGGGTTTGATGCATTAGATCAAGATAAATTTTTGGCAGATTTAAAGAATGTAACGTCTGGTGGTACTAAGTTATCAGATGTTGTTGATATAAAATTCAACAGTAGTAACCAGCTTGAAATGACTTCTAAGGCAGAAGGTGCCAATGCTTCAATTACAGTAACAGTTGGCGGTGCTGATGAAGATTCAGTTGCAGGACTTTTTGGTTTTGGAGATGCAGCTACTTTAAATGGTGTAGGAAAGCAAACGGGTGATCCAACTACTATTCAAAAACATGGTTTACAAGCAACTGGATCCTTTGACATGACAGGCACTTTCACAGTTAAAAAAGGCGATGGCATGACGATTAAAATTGAAGGTGAGAATGCAGTAGACATTAAGTTCAATCAAGAAAAAACATATACTGTGGACACTTCTAGTGATGATTATGAATTACAACAAGATGCGATGCGTGCAGAATTCATTAAAGATTTAAATGCAGCTCTTCAAAATGCTGGATTGGATGGAAAAGTAACTGCTTCACTATCTAAAGATAATGAAATACAGTTAATCTCAGAGACAGGAAAAGACATTGAGATTACAAAGATTTCAGATAGTATTAAAGATAACACGGGACTTGATACAAATGCTGAACTAGGAAATGTACAGCAGATAGTTGGACCTGGAGCACAAGGTTCAGGGTTTACCGCTAAGTTCCAAATTGGAGCAAATACTGGTCAGTCAATTAATTTAAATATTAATGACATGAGAGCTTCTGCATTAGGTATTACAGGTAATGCAGGTCAACAAGGATTCTCTAAAGATAATAATGTAACGAATGGTACAAATGATATTAAAGCAGAAGCAGCATTAGATGTTTCAACACATGAAAGTGCATCTGCGGCAATAACGACAATTAACAATGCGATTGAGAAAGTATCAGGAGAACGTTCTAACCTAGGTGCGATTCAAAATCGTTTAGAGCACACGATTTCTAACTTAAATAACGCTTCTGAAAATTTACAAGCTGCTGAATCGCGTATCCGTGACGTTGATATGGCTCGTGAAGTAATGGAAATGACTAAAAACAACATTCTTTCACAGGCATCTCAATCTATGCTTGCTCAAGCAAACCAACAACCACAATCAGTATTACAGTTACTTGGATAAATAATATCGTATTAGAGACTCTAGCTATGCTAGGGTCTCTAATACTAGTTATACATTTAAGGTGGTAATTATGGAAAAAAATTATCAATTATTACAAGAAAAAAATAAGCCTCTATTTGACTTAATTGTGAGAGATGCAAGTAGTGACGGGGTGCAACCCATTCGAGCAAAAAATGGAGAATGGGTATTAAAAGTCAGTACTCTTGATAATAGAGAAATTTATAGTAATAGTAAGTACGACCCAAAAAGTAACATTAAAAAGCTATTAGAACCTGTAGATTTTGATTCTAGTGTAATTATGTGTATTGGACTAGGTATGGGTTATGAAGTAAAAGAAATTATTGCTCGTAAGGCTAAAGGGACAAAAGTACTAATTCTAGAACCAAACCTTAATATATTAAAAATGGCATTAGAATATAATGATTTAGAAGAAGTACTGTCTTCTAACTATGTCTTTTTGGCAGGGGGCAATTTAGAGAATATAAAGTATCAACTAAAAGTTTTAAAAGGAAGTATGATGTATTTTTTAACTAAATCTCCAGAAATGGTGTTTTTGCCATATGGCTTAAAGGTATACGACCAAACCTCTCTAAAAGAAATAATTTATGAAATGAAAAATACGGTAGTTGCCCAACTAAAAGGTGTGGGGAATAGTGTTGAAGACACACTTCTAGGGATTAATCACACTTTTTCTAATATGGAGCATATATTAGACTCTCCTAATATTTTCAATTTAGAAAAATTATATAAAGGATATCCTGCTATCTGTGTAGCAGCTGGTCCCTCTTTAGAAAAGAATATTGACATGTTGAGGGAAGTACAGGATAAAGCATTAATTTTTTGTGCGGATACAATATATGAAAAGCTGTTAGATAATGGGATAGTAGCTGATGGCATTTCTATTATTGAAAGGCCGAAGAAAGTATATAATATATTATATAAAGGTAAATCTGAAGTGTTTCATGAAAATACTGCATTGCTTGCTAATATGGTAGTATATCCGAAGATTTTGCAAGAGTACCCAGGAGTTAAAGTGATTTATAGTCGAACAGGTACGACATTTGATAGAAGTTTGGGAGAGAGTATTCCGTCATTAAATAATTTGGATATTGGTCAAAGTTGTGCTCATGTAAGTTTTGCTACAGCCAAAGCATTAAAATGTGATCCGATAATTTTATTAGGACAAGACTTAGCATATGGTGAAACTGGATTTACTCACGCTCGAGGTACTTATGCAGAAAATAACACGGAATCGGATAATAATGGACAGGAAACTATATTTGTAACGAGTTATAATCAAGATAACGTTGTTAAAACTACCCCTATTTGGGATATGTTTAGAAGATGGTTTGAAAGTGTTATACAAATAGATGGCTCCTTTACTTATATTAATGCAACCGAAGGTGGAGCTTATATAGACGGAGCAATTCATATGTCTTTTAAAGAAGCCATTGAAAAGTATCTGAAGGAGAGTGAACCCAAGAAGTCTTTTATGGAATCCATTAAAATAAATTGTGAAACGGGTAACCAAAGTAATAGGAAAATTGCTACAAAATTTTTAAATGAGGAGCTTAAAACTTTAAAAGAAGTTGAAAGTAAACTTGATAAAATCGAGAGTAATCTAACGATGATAGATAGGATTATGAACAAGGAAATTGAAAAAGTTAAACTAAAGAAGGCAATTCGAACATTTGAGAGCACAATGACCAATTTACATGATTTATTTGAGCATTCATTAACTTTTAAGCAAATAATTCAACCTTTAATCGTGCAGTTAGTTCAGTTTGTACAAAGTAATACAGTTGTAAAGGAAATTAAAGAATTTGAAGTGTTTTATCAATATGTATTAAGTAAAACATTGCAAATAAAAGAACTACTAAAAATGACGATAAAAGAGTATGAAAGAGGATTGAAAATTCTTCGTACCGGAGTAGTTGATACAATTGACACACCTTGGATGGGAGAAATGTACGAGGACTAGGAGGAAAGATAATGAGTGAAGAAAAGCTGATGGTAGAAACCTTAGAATCACTACGTGAATATAATACTAAACTGATAAGTGGGATTAAAGGTTTTAGTAATAAATTGGAAAATGGACAAAGAGAAGAGGCATTTTCCCTGTTGCCACAAATAGTAGAAGGTTTAGATTGGGTAACAAAAGCTATTGAACTAACTTTAGACAAGCAACAGTTTAAAATAAATATTGAAGTTTTTAACGAAGGATTAAACGAGATGGCTGAAGCGATTGAAAATAACGATGAAATACTTTTAACGGATATACTTAGTTATGAAATCATTCCTAAATTAGAGGAATGGCAAAATGAGAACTTTAAGAATTAGTTTTGATATTTAATTTAAAAATGTACTCTAATATACTATTAGAAAGCAATATGTCAAGAGAAGTTATAGATTTAGAATGTGTTTTTTCTAGTAACAGTTTTCCTAGGTAACTTGAGAATGGTGATTCACAGTAACTGACAAATACCAAATCTTCAACTTTTAGCCACCATTTAAGAGAGAGCTCAATTTTTTTTCGAAAATTAAAAAAGGAATAGATATTGGTTTAAGAAAGTTGAAAAATTAGAGAATCAAGATTTTGAAGAGTTATTTAAACATATAAACGTTGGAAATTGGAGATACTACAATCCTCCTTTATGTATCCATATAGTAAAGGTTATATTGAGGATGTAAATAATTTAGCAAAAGTTTTTAAGCCTATTTCTTATGGAATAAAGAGCTTCGAAAGACTATGAAAAAAATATTAAGGCGACAAATGGTTAAAACCAATGCGGCTTAACCCAATCTAAAGAGAAAAAATGGGAAAATTATACACCACAACGTTTGCCAGGGAGCCTTCTCTTTTGGTCCACTTTCGCTACTTCAATAAGAGAAAATCTATATTGTGCGTTTCAGTTCTGTTTTTATTGTCTAATTCCATAAATTGTTCCGGTGATTTTCAGGGATTGTGAATCCAACCGGATTATCTCTTCTCGGCTGTTTCATAGCCTTGATGGAAGTTTCTTAATTAAGTATTGAATATTAATTTTCAACATTAGTAGGCTACGTGTAATCTTCTATGCTAACTTATTTTTTGTTGAAAATTACGAAGTTACCGTACTTAATAGTAAGATAGGCTATAGATTAGATTTTTGGTATTCTAGTAGAAACAATAAGGGTAAGCCCTACTTCTAACAACGCATATAAAGAGGCAGCACCTCCTGGACGATACATGAATCATATAAAGGAGGTGCTTTTCTTATGCCACAAAAAATTAACAATTGTCACCATTACACTTCAACTTGAAATCAAAAATCTCGGCAAATCTACGCCTCCTACAACACTTTCAATGAGCACTTGCATGATTAAAACAGCAAACGCTGAAATCTCCATCTCCCACGCGTAGATGAGCGTACCATCCAAGCCATAATGAGGGAGTTGAAACATCTATGAAACACAATTATTGAAACGTGAAAAATCACTAGTGTTGCATTAATTAATTTCAAATATTAAAAAGACTCAAAATCTTCAATAATCTCATTTTACGCACAGAAAAAGTCCTTTATAATGGATAAGTCAGGTGGTAACCCGTCCAAATCCACTAAAAAAGGACTCACACTATGGACAAGATTACACGAAAAACTTCATTTGGACAATGGTTTTCACCCATTAACCTTCAATTATTTGAAGAAAACGTGAAAACGTTGAAATTAGATTACTATACAAAAAAGTTAACGACCGAATCATTTCTAAAATTACTTCTTTTTGCACAACTTCAAGAAATCGAAAGTCTTCATGCACTGGGCGATAGTCTTTTTGATGACAAGCTGCAAAAAGAAGTTAACCTAGATTCTATCAGTATCTCTCAGCTATCACGGCGATTAAATAATATGAATCCTGACTTATTTCAAAAGCTTTTCTTAGATCTAGTAGCACAAATTCATGTCAAAACACACCCTACAAAACTGATTATGCCGTTAAAAATCATTGATTCAAGCACATTGCCACTTAATTTGACCCATCATAAATGGGCTAAGTTCCGCAAAACAAAAGCGGGAGTTAAGGTGCATTTGCGTCTTGTGTTTATGGAAAATGGACTTTCCTATCCTGAAAAAGCTGTTATTACAACGGCAAAAGAACACGATCGTGGTCAACTTGAAGTGATGATTGATAACAAAGAATGCATGTATGTGTTTGACCGTGGTTACCTTGATTACGAGCGATTTGATCGCATGACGGATGATGGCTACTTTTTTCTTTCAAGACTACGTAAAAATGCGGTCGTACGCGAAGTTTATGAATTTAAACTACCAGAAGGTTCAGCAGTATTATCAGATCAAATGGTATTGATTGGTACAACTCAAAACCGTAGTGAAAATTACTTTCGCCTATTAAAAGTGAAGGATTCAAAAGGAAATGAGCTTCATTTAATCACTAACCGTTTTGATTTGAGTGCTGAAGAGATTTCTGAGATGTATAAATCACGCTGGGCAATTGAACTGTTTTTCAAATGGATAAAACAGCATCTCAACATTAAAAAGTTCTATGGTCACAGCGAATGGGCGATTCAAAATCAAGTGTTTATTGCACTGATTGTTTTTTGCCTGCATGTTCTCGTTCAAATCGAAACGAATAGCAAGCGAAAAACCTTACAAATTAGCCGTTATTTAAGGGCTGCGCTATGGAAACCAGCGTATATCTGGATTCGAAAAATTGAAGGAAAAGCAGTCCCTTAATAAACAAATTGTCGTCGTTACTTATGCTCAATTGTAAAAAAAATCCAAATGGATGGAACCACCTTTGGTTAGGTATTTCCTTTTTTGGCTCTAAGCAGAGAAAACATTAAAACTGAAAATTCCAACAATATTTATGCAACACTAGTGGTGAAAAATATATATATCATTTGTGAGAAGACTGATATGCGAAAAGGCATTGACGGATTAACCACACTAATTCAGCGTTTAACTAAGCTTTTTTATGGATTTAAAACAGAGAAACCTATATATAATTCGCCCGATGGGCAACTGTCATTATTTGAGGATGATCCATCATTTAGTTTTTCTGAGCATACAGAAGAACAAAGCCAACAGACGAATTCTTATACTGTTGTTTTTAAAATTCAAAAGAAAAAAAGAAATGACTCCTAGCGTGATGATGTAGAGGAAGAAGAAGTTTACCATCACCCAGAAAACCCCGTCTGTGATTGTTATCAAAGGAAAATGATTGAAGTTAGTCGTTACATAGCTCGTGAAAAAGCATCTTTATTCCTGCAAATATGAAGAAAGTACAGCATGTCGAACATGCTTATGAATGTAAATCTTTTATAAGCGAGTCATCTCAGCCGGCACAAGTAATTCATGGAAGAGCGCCACAGTCAGTTATTCAAAGTAATATCACAAGTCCTAGTGTATTTGCCAAAGTCATTCATGATAAATTTGCGCTATACTTACCACTTTGCAGTCAGGTCAATGAATGGGAACGTTACGGACTAAATACAAATGATAAAAACCTATCTAACTGGGTCATTGGTTCTGCACATGATTGGTCATTGAAGAGTTACGACCAAATAAAGCCATGATGATGTTTAAATCTGTCTTATATGTCGACGAAACTTATTCAAAAATATCCGTCGTTCTGATGGAAAGTCAGGTCATTCTAACGCTAATGGGTATAGCATAGTATGCCAAGTCAAGGACAAACGATGATTCTGTCTAAAAGCTCCCTATCACGAGCGCGCTCTGTTCTTGGTAGTTTCATAGAAGGTTATACTAGGATGATCATTTGTGCTGGTAACTCTGCCAATGATAAAAATGGCGGAGTTACCTTCGCAAATTGGTGGGCGCATGTTCGTCGATATTGGTTGAAAGCAGACAACAATAATGGCCAAGTCGGTGTGAATTATTGTGATCAATTATATCGTCTCGAAAGGAAATTTAAAGATTTGTCTCCGAGTAAGCGTAGAAAAAAAACGATAAAAATACTCTAAGCCAATAATGAAGAATTCCTTAACTGGGTTGAGACATCACCAGTCTTCGGAAAATGCCCTCGCAAAGGCGAATGCCTTCTGTTTGGGGATCGCAGAAACCGCCAAAAGTAACGGTGTGGATTTCTACGAATACATAAAGAAACTTTTCACGGAACTACTGAATATCGATATCCATTAAAACCTTGAGATTTTAAATCAGTACATGCCTTGAACTGATAAACCTAACGGATGGATAGTTACAAATGGCTATTTTCAGAATAGTATAAATTTCTATGAAGATATATGTAGAAAATCCGATATATTAATTAAAGTATTAAATTAGGGGGCGAGGGTATGGAGATAAAATCTTTAGTGGGTTCGGGTGGCGGTACTTATTCTAGTAAAAGTAATCCTAAAGCGGAGAATACATCATTAGACAGAAAAGAAATTGAGCAATTTAGAGATACAATGTCTGTTACCGAAAAAATTAATGAACATGCTAGGAAAAATAAAGCTAAAATTTCTAGGGAAGAGCTTGATAAACAAGTTGAAGGCATGAACAAGTTTCTTGAATCTAACTTAACATCATTGAAGTTTAATATCCATGAGAAGCTTGATCGTATCTACGTACAAGTAGTTGACAAGGAAACGGATGATGTTGTCCGTGAGGTACCACCAGAGCAATTTTTGGATATGGTGGCTGCGATGTTACAACATGTTGGATTAATTATTGATGAGCGAGTATAAAAGGAACATAGAAAAGTAGGGCAAAAGGAACTTTCTTTTTGCTCTTTTTTAATGCCAATCTAAACATTATATTTTTTTTACCGATACAATTAATAGAATAGTTCTGATTTATATATGAGGTGAGCAGAATGAGAATGGCTGGCTTTGCAACGGGAATGGATTTAAACCAAATTGTCACTGATTTAATGCGTGCTGAACGTATGCCAGTTGATAAAATGCTCCAACAACGCCAAACGGTTGAGTGGCAAATGGAGTCATATCGTGATGTAAATAGAAAGCTTAATACTTTTCGAAATAGTATAGTAGATAACTTTGTCTTGACTCGTGCTAACTTACAAGCGAAGACAGTTACAAGTTCAAATAGTGCAAAAGTAACAGCAACAGCAACAGCGAATGCAGGGAATACTACGTATCGAATTTCAGAAGTGAAGCAGTTAGCTACTGCTGCTTCTAACTTTAGTGAAAAAGAAATATCTAAATCAGCAATTCAAAAAGTAGATGGAAACAAAGCAATTCATGATTTAGGTTTTAAATTAGATGATGGATCTTTTGAGTGGAAACAAGGGGTGGTGGAAAGAGCAACTATGACAGCAACGGATAATCAAAGAGCTTTTGAAATAGCAAATGGTACAAAGCTAGCCCCTAAATCTGAAAAAGATATGGTTGTTAAGGTCAGTGGAAAATTATATGAAGTAATAACAGAAGGAGACCCAGCTGAAAACCAGGTGAAAGTAGAATTTGGAGAAACTGGTGCAAGATTAGAGTTTAGCAAGCCTTTGGCAAATCGTGCAAATGTAACTGTTGATTATTTTGCGGATAGAAAAACAGAGGTCTTAAACTCACCTACTCCGAGAACGGAAGTGAGACTCGCGAAGGGATCTATTGCAAATGATATCACGGTTTCGGGTTATGACGTTGTTACGAAGCCGGAAGATTTAGCAGACGGCAAAGTATTAGTAGATTTTGCTACAGGTAAGCTTACTTTTAGTCGACCAGTTACTGGAACAATAAATGTCTCGTATACTCAAAACTATACTACTTCTAGCATAACAACTTATAGTACATCTGGAGAGCAAGTGAAGGATAATTTTATTATTCAAAGTGGACAAACGATTAACCAGGTTATGAATCAAGTAAGTCGCTCAAATGTGGGTGTAAGTGGTTTTTATGATGAGTTTGCTGATAGAGTAACAGTTACGAGAAAAGAAACAGGTATATCAAATGGAACTACCGACGGTACGGTATACCAGGCGCAAATGTTATTTGAGGGAACCTTCTTCACTAGAATTTTAGGTTTAAATAGTGATATGGAGGAAGATGTAGGTAAGGCTGAAAACGCCCAATTTACAATTAATGGACTTGCAACAGAAAGACGTTCAAATAGCTTTACTATTGATGGTGTGACGATAACATTGAAGGATACATTTGATGTAAATGATGCGAATCCAGTTTCATTAAATGTTAATACTGATGTGGATAAAGTGTTTGATAACATCAAGAAATTTGTAGATGATTATAATGAACTTTTAGATAGTATAAACGGTATGTTAAAGGAAGAAAGGTATCGTGATTATCGACCTTTAACTGATGACCAAAAAGAGGCTATGAGCGACAAAGAAATTGAGCGTTGGGAAGAACGTGCGAGAAGCGGGATGATTCGAAATGATTCGATTATCTCTAATGCTATGGACCGTTTGCGTGTAGATATTTATGGTGTAATTAACTCCTCATTAGATACGAATTTCAAACAATTATCGGCTTTAGGCATTACAACTTCCAGAGATTTTATGGACCGAGGAAAGTTAGAGATAAATGAGGAAAGGCTAAGAAAGGCTATTGAACAGGATCCTGATGCTATTCAAGCAATTTTTGCGGCTGATGGACCTACTAGAAGTGAACAAGGGATTGTTCGTCGGATGCGTGATACGCTTGATGGTGCGATGAAATCTATTGCAGAACGAGCAGGCGGTAGTCGCGGGTTGACTCAAAATCACCAGTTTACCCTTGGACGTAATTTAAATAACATTAATGATAGAATTACGAACTTTGAACGTCGTTTACAACAAGTGGAAGAGCGTTACTGGAAGCAGTTTACGGCGATGGAATCTGCTGTTATGAGAGCAAACCAACAAGCAGAAGCTATGTTTGCACAGTTATTTGGAAACCAAATGTAGTCTTAAATTATTAAAATATTACTCAACCACTAGGAAGGATGGAACACAGCCATGTCTACAAACTTACAAGCTTATAAGCTAAATGCGATGAAAACAACATCACCTGGGGAACTAACATTAATGCTATATAATGGCTGCTTAAAGTTTATAAAAAAGGCGAAAAGTGCTATAGAAGAAAATAATATTCAAGAAAGAAGTACTAATATTACTAAGGCACAAAATATTGTACGTGAGTTAATGGTCACGTTAAAGACAGATTCTGAAGTTGGAAAAAATATGTTAACACTATATGACTTTATTCTTAATCGTCTAATTGAAGCAAACATTAAAAATGATTCAAAGGCGTTACTAGAAGCTGAAGAATTGGTTGTTGATTTTCGTGATACGTGGAAGGAAGTCATACAATTAGATAGACAACAACGCCACGGTTCAGGTGGGAAAGCGTAGTGTCAGGTGTCAAAGAACTTTATCTGCAATCTAAAGAACTGTTGGACCATTTAGAATCTCCACTACCAAAAGATGATGATGAACGAGATGTATATATAGAAAAAATAAATGACTTGTTGGATCAACGTGAGGTGTCCCTGAAAAAAATAGGTGATTCTTCAAACTTGAGCACTTCCGAAATCAAATTAGGTGAAGAGGTGCTAAAGTTAAATAAAGAAATTAATCCTAAGTTAGCCTTTTTAAGGAACCAAATTAGAATAGATATCTCAGCTTTAAAAGCAAAAAAAGAAAAGGGACAAAAATACGAAAACCCTTATGAAGGTCGAACGGTTGACGGTATTTTCTTTGATAAACGTGAGTAAAACTTCATAAGTGTAACCTCTCATAGGGGGTTACACTTTTCTCAAGTAAAAGATGTTTTCATAGGAATGTTGAAGTGGTGTTTATGTACATATCTTTTTGACCTTGACGTTAGATATTGTTGACTAATTAATTCATTACTTTGAGGAGTAAACATATGGAGGACTATGGGTTTTGTCGTGAGTGTGGTAAGGTGAAAGAAGAGAAATCTTTACCATACTGTCAAACGTGTTATGAAGTATATCGATATAATTTTGAGTTTATAAAGGATTTTTTAAAGCACACACCTACTGCAAATGCAATGGATATTTCCTTTGGTACAAATATTCCAATTGAGCGAGTATTGCAATATATAAAAGATGGTTTGATTCGTTCAACTTAAAAAATATAAAGTGAACTTAATTGAGAGTAGATACTTAAGGAGGTGAAATACATTGAATATAGCAGCGTTATCAATGGCGATGAATGAAGGACAAGTTAAGCAACAGGCTAGTATTTCAATCATGAAGCAGGCAATGGGCTCGGCAGAGCAAAATGCAGATTTTTTAAATAAAATGATGGGCGATACAAAAGCATTAGAACAAGCTGCACAACCTCATTTAGGAGGAAGTATTGATTTAAAGTTATAAGAGGACTAAAGATTAATTAACATTGTCCGATAAGAGAAGTAAGTAATAATTTTGAAAACCAAAAAGAGTCGAAGACACTTGTGCTTCTACTCTTTTTTCTTTTTATTGGTTAATGAATATTAAACTATTCTTTGGAGGTTTTACTATGCGTATGACAGGCCTAGCAACGGGTATGGACATAGAGCAGACTGTCGCTGATTTAATGCGTGCCGAGCGAAAGCCCATTGATAACATGATTCAACAAAGAGAGCAGCTACGATGGGAGCAAGAAGATTACCGGGAGATGAACTTAGAGCTCACTAAATTTCGTGATAATTTATTTGATGGGGTCATTCGTGCTTCTAATATGAGTGCGAAAGAAGCAACAAGCTCATATCCTGCAAGAGTGACAGCAGATGCGAGTGCTTCTGCATCTGCTTCAAGCTATACAATTTCTAAGGTAGAGCAGTTGGCGTCTGCAGCTTATAATGTGAGCAATGAAAAAATAAGTGAAGGAAATATCGACCCGAATGCTAGTATTTGGTCACAACAAGAACACCTTTCTGATGCATTTACTATGAGTGAAGAAGTAGTTGAAAATGAAAGAGTAGTAGTTGAGGAACCGACGAATGTGTTGCAGCTTTCTAACGGAGCTATTAAAACTGCAGGGGAAGACAATGAATTTATCAATGTGAGTATAAATAATGTCGGTTATCAGGTTGTAAGTTCTATAGAGGATTTAGAAATGAATGAACAAGCAGTTTACGTAGATAAAGAACAAGGTACCTTAGTTTTTAATGAAGAAGTTGGTAGTAGTGATGATGTTACAGTCGATTATACATATCAATCCATTGAGTTTGGTATCGATGCTTATAGCTCTAATGGAAAAGTAGAAGAAGTATTTGAATTTAATGGCTCTAGTTCCTTGAATGAGATACTTGATGAAGTGAACGATTCAGAGTTACCGGTAAATGCCTTTTATGATCCGTTTGCTGATAAGGTGTCAATTACTCGTTCTGAGACAGGTCAGTACAACGACGGTGAAGGCTCAGAAATGAACTTTAGTGGGTCATTTTTAAACGATGGCTTGAATTTAATTTCAAGTCAAGAACAAGGGGGAGAAAATGCTAAGTTTACAATTAACGGACTTAGCACAGAACGTCAGGAAAACAACTTTACAATTGATGGTGTTTCAATTACATTACATGATACGTTTGAAGACCAAGTTACAGTAAATGTAAATGTTAATAATGACCATGTTTTTGATACGGTTATGGAGTTTGTTGAGGATTATAATGGACTTATAGATACTGTGAATGGAAAACTAAGTGAAGATCGTAATCGAGACTTTCACCCTTTAACAGATGAACAGAAACAGGCAATGTCCGAGCAAGAGATTGAACGTTGGGAAGAGCAGGCACGTAGTGGAATGATTCGTAATGATAGAATGTTAAGTGCTGGATTAAATCAATTACGAATTGATATTTACAGTAATGTGGGACACAGTTCAAGTGATATAGGTTTTTCTCAAATAGCAGAACTAGGTATAACAACGACTAGCAACTATCAAGATGGGGGACGTCTAGAGGTAGATGAAGAGAGACTACGCCAAGCGATAGAAGAAGACCCGGAGGCAGTTTATCAAATATTTGCTAGTGATGGTGAGTCATATGAAGAAAAGGGAATAGCTCGTAGAATGCGTGACTCTCTACAAGGAACAATTGAACAGGTATCTGAAAGAGCGGGGCGGTCTGGTATAACAACCAAAGGTCAGTATACTATTGGAAGAGAGATTCAAAGTGTTAATGATCGAATCTCAAATTTTGAACGTCGAATGCAACAGGTTGAAGAACGATATTGGAATCAGTTCAACGCTATGGAGGCAGCTGTAGCCCAAGCAAATGCACAAGCTGAGTCAATGTTCTCGATGCTAGCAGGTGGAGGACAGGCGCCTATGTAGATAATTAATTCTTAAAACAGGAAGTGTTGTTTTAGTTTCTGTTTATAAAATTCATGAACTACTTCTTTGTACTCGTATTAAAACAATATGTAAATAATATGGTATAATCCAAGTAAAAGATAGCTACTATTCAATGGGGGGATATCATGAGTGCTATGAGACCAGACCAATCAAAAGTTTTCTCTTATGCTGATTATTTGCAGTGGAAAGAAGGAGACAGACTGGAATTAATCAACGGTAAAGTATACATGATGACTCCTGCCCCATCTAGAAAACACCAGGAGATAGTACTTGAAATAGGACGCCAACTTAGTAATTCTTTAAAGGGAAATCGATGTAATGTCTATATAGCGCCTTTTGATGTACGTTTTTTAGAAAATGAAGACGATGAAGATGACAATATCTATACAGTTGTTCAGCCTGATTTAACAATTGTTTGTGATAAATCTAAATTAGACGATAGAGGTTTGAAGGGGACGCCTGACTTTGTTATAGAAGTCATCTCACCTTCAACTGCTTCTACTGATTATATTCAAAAAATGAACCTTTATGAAAAAAGTGGAGTAAATGAATATTGGATAGTTCATCCAACTGACCAAGTTGTATTGGTATTTGTTTTAGAAGATGGAACATATGGTAAACCCAAGGTCTATGATAGGGATAATTGTGTAAAGGTAGAGGTAATAAAGGATTTAGAGGTTGACTTGAAAGAAGTGTTCCATGAGTAAAAAATGTGACATTATTAAATATAGAATAGTGTTTTATAAAAATTAGCCGACTCAAATCTACTGAGCCGGCTAACATAATAGGTTAATTCAAAAACCCATGCTCCAAAGAAAACTCCTCTGCATCTAACGCCTCTTCAGGCACAACGATTTCATCAATCTCATTAAAATTAGACATCGTTCCACTTACTCGTTGAATTGTGGACATTGTTTCTCCTTCAAATGTCATTTCCATTTCCATCAGCATCATCAGTTGCGTTTGGTAATAGCTTTCTTTGTCGATGTGGATCACGTATTCTAATTGTTTAATCTCCATCATGTCAAAGATGTCGTCCATCATCATATCAGTGCCAGAGGGATCACCTAATTGCCCCATTAATTCTTGAGCTAGTGATTGAATATCTTCACCATCGCCAATTAATGTTAGTACATAATGACCATCTTCCTCAGTGAGTTGGACATTTTCGATTACGTTACTCAAGATTTTCATTTGCTCTTCTGGATTCATTTGCATGTTAGCCATAGCTGCGATTTCAGTTGCAAACTCTTCGGGGAACTTAATCCACTGATTTTGTAGAGAATCTTTCATAAAGAGCCCTTCTTCAGTGAAGTATGATTCTGCTACTGCCATTCCCATGTCTGGTTGGTCGCTAGCAATCTCCATTTGTTGTGAAAAGCGAAGTGGATTAACTGTCATATCCGACTGCATCTCCATTGACATCGTAAAAGACTCTTCACCAGGTACTGACATTTCTTGTTCGGAGGACATTTCCATTGAGAAGCTTTCTAATTCTTGCATCGTTCCTATTGACTTCTCAATAATCCCTAATGCACTTACTTCATTTGTATCAACTTCCTGTGCATCACCGCAGGCAACTAAAAGCATCATGAAACTAAGTAAAAGTAATGCTTTCTTTACATTATTCAAAACAAAACCTCCTAATAATCTTCATGATGAAACATTACCATACTATTAAAAAATTTTACAGAATAGTAGTGATTTGTGGATTATTTCGTGTGACTGTAATATAAGGAAGGAATTAAGTAGAAGCAATGATGAGGCATCGATATATGTATTGCGGCTCAGGTAGAGCATAAATGGTTAAAAAGATACACACGTACACCTTATCAATAATCGAGGATAAAAGACTACTGAGCAACGTGTGTCAAAACTTGCTACCGGGGAATCGGCCCCTCTAAAAGAAAGGAGAGGGAGGTACCAAGTGGAAAATCACAGCCTTCTCTGGAGACTCAAAAGAGTGTCACTGTGAAAGGTATCAAAAAATGCCAAATCATTTACCAATCTGTCATATTTTGAATAAATTTATTATAATCTGACACAAAAGAAATTTGCAACACAAAAATTTAAAAATTATAAATATTTTAATTATTACGTGATATTAGTGGTGAATACTATTTTAAAAAACGGGTAAAGTAAAATTGAGACTATACAGAATGATTAGTAGGTGTATTGGGCAATAGATGTACACCCAATAAGAAATAAAGTAGAATTTTGTCTACTTATGTCATTTCGATTGAAAAGTCAATGATTATTTTGAGAAATAGACAAAATAGTTTGACGCCTATTAAATATTTCTGTTATAGTTAAACTGTGGAAGGGTTTCCACAGAGATTTTTATTACGAAGGGAATGTGAAAACATGCAAGGAAAAGTAAAATGGTTTAATGCAGAAAAAGGATTTGGTTTCATCGAGCGCGAAGACGGAGACGATGTATTCGTTCACTTCTCAGCTATCAACTCTGAAGGGTTCAAATCTTTAGACGAAGGACAAGAAGTTGAATTTGAAATCGTTGAAGGTGCTCGTGGACCTCAAGCTGCAAACGTAGTTAAGCTTTAATTCACATTCCTGGATCAAGGATTTGAATAATAGCTAGACAAAATATACCCATCTCAGTCATTTGATTGAGGTGGGTTTTTTAATGCTGAATTATGAGTGATGAATTAAGAATTCAATTGCAAATTGCAAATGTAGAATTGCAAATTTAAAGTTCTTTTGTTTTCATTCGCAATTTGCCATTTGCAATTCGCAATTGTTCTTCATCATTTCGACATATTTTTCTAAATTATTTTTAGTTTGAGAAGGATTAAATGCGGGGTATATAGAATAATAATACATAGAGGAAAGGAGGAGTTCAAACATGAACTACAACATTCGTGGTGAGAACCTAGAAGTAACTCCAGCAATTAGAGAGTATGTTGAGAAAAAAGTGGGGAAATTAGAAAAATATTTTGATACTACCCCAATCGCAGATGTAAATGTAAATTTACAGGTGCACAATAATCAGCAAAGTATCGAGGTTACAATTCCGATGCCGCAATTATTATTACGTGCAGAGGATACTCATAATGATCTGTATGCTGCAATTGATCTTGTAGTTGAAAAACTTGAAAGACAAATTCGTAAGTACAAAACAAAAGTAAACCGCAAGTTCCGTCAAGAGGGCAGTCTGAAATACATGTTTACAAATGACATTGAAACTGTTGAGGAAGATGAGGACGAACTTGAAGTAGTACGTACGAAACGATTCAACTTAAAACCAATGGATGCTGAGGAAGCGATTTTACAAATGGACATGCTAGGCCATAGCTTCTTCGTATTCTCAAACTCAATAAATGGTGATACAAACGTTGTCTACCGTCGTAAAGATGGAAGATACGGATTAATTGAGCCAGAATGATCACAAGCAAAAGAGCACAGCTATAGCAGCTGTGCTTTTTGCTTGTTAATGATGTATGCTGAGTTATGAGTTATGAATTAAGACCTTAAGACCTTAAGACCTTAAGACCTTAAGACCTTAAGACCTTAAGTAAACAGGAACAATGTAGAACAATCCCTCGGCAGGTCTAGACAAAAATTTGAATTGCTTCAAATTTGCAATTTGCAATTTGCAATTAACAATTCATAACTCATAACTCATAACTCATAACTCATAATTCACAATTCGACACTAACTCCCTCCCTCCCCTCCTTGTAACTATAGGGGCAAACTGCTAAAATTGTATTTAAGTACGTTTTTCTAGAATTAGGATTGAAAAACTCTACATATAGTTGTACGGACGTGTAAGACGTGTAAAAAGAGAAGAGAGGACGAATGTTGAATGTTTGGACTTTTAAAAAAGGTTATAGGTGACCCGAGCCAACGTGATTTAAAAAAGATGCAAAAAATCGTGGATCAAGTTGAAGCATTAGGGGATGAAATAAAAAAGCTTTCTGATGATGGTTTACGTCAAAAGACGGAGGAATTCAAAAAGCGTTATCAGGACGGGGAGTCTATAGATCAACTTTTACCTGAGGCGTATGCAGTTGTTCGTGAAGGTTCTACTCGCGTATTAAAAATGACACCGTATCCTGTGCAAATTTTAGGGGGGATTGTTCTTCATAAAGGGAATATCTCTGAGATGAAGACAGGGGAAGGTAAAACCCTTGTAGCAACAATGCCTGTATACCTAAATGCGATAACTGGAAAAGGCGTTCACGTTGTCACTGTAAATGAATATTTAGCGAGTCGTGACTGTGAAATCATGGGTGAGCTATATCGTTTTCTAGGATTAACAGTTGGGTTAAATCTAAATAGTCTTTCAAAAGAAGAAAAACGTGACGCGTATGCGTGTGATATTACATATGGAACGAATAATGAATTTGGCTTTGATTATTTGAGAGATAATATGGTTCTTTATAAGGAGCAAATGGTTCAACGTTCTCTTCATTTCGCCCTTGTCGATGAGGTCGATTCAATTTTAGTTGATGAAGCGAGAACGCCATTAATTATTTCAGGTTCAGTTGAGCGTACAACTCAGCTATATCAACAGGCGAATACGTTTGTTCGTATATTGAAAAAGGAAGAAGATTACACATATGATGAAAAAACAAAGAACGTTCAGCTGACTGAAGAAGGGGTAAATAAAGCTGAGCGTGCATTTAATATTGAAAACCTTTACGACCAGAAATATGTAACATTAAATCACCATATTAATCAGGCGTTAAAAGCTCATGTTGTCATGCTTCGTGATACAGATTACGTTGTTGAAGACGGTGAAATAGTTATCGTTGATTCATTTACTGGTCGTTTAATGAAAGGTCGTCGTTATAGTGATGGTCTACACCAAGCGATTGAAGCGAAGGAAGGCTTACAAGTTCAACGTGAGAGTATGACTCTAGCTTCAATTACGTTCCAGAACTATTTCCGTATGTATGAGAAGCTTGCTGGGATGACGGGTACAGCGAAAACGGAGGAAGAAGAATTCCGTAATATATATGGTATGGACGTTATGGCAATTCCGACGAATAAGCCGATCGCTCGTGAAGATAATGCTGATTTTATTTATAAGACAATGGAAGGTAAGTTTAAGGCTGTTGTTGCTCAGATTGAAGAGCTTTATAAAACCGGACAACCTGTTCTTGTTGGTACTGTAAGTGTAGAGACATCTGAACTTGTAGCAGGATTACTGAAAAAGAAAAAGATTCCTCATCATGTGTTAAATGCGAAAAATCATGAAAAAGAAGCGGAAATTATTGAAAACGCTGGTCAAAGAGGAGCGGTTACGATCGCTACAAACATGGCAGGTCGTGGTACGGATATACAGCTTGGAGATGGAGTTCGTGAACTTGGAGGACTATTTGTTCTAGGCACGGAGCGACATGAGAGTCGCCGTATTGATAACCAGCTTCGTGGACGTGCTGGTCGTCAAGGGGACCCAGGTAAGTCTCAATTTTATCTATCAATGGAAGATGAATTAATGCGTCGTTTCGGTTCGGATAATATGAGAGCAGTTATGGAAAGGCTTGGGATGGATGAAGACCAACCAATCGAAAGTAAGCTTGTTTCTCGTGCGGTAGAAACTGCTCAGAAACGTGTGGAAGGTAATAACTTTGATGCTCGTAAGCAAATCCTTCAATATGATGATGTTATGCGTGAACAGCGTGAGATTATTTACAAGCAGCGTATGGAGGTAATGGAGTCAGAGAACCTACGTGAAATTGTCTTAAAAATGATTAAATCAGTAATCGAGCGTACAGTTCAGCTTCATACTCCAGAAAACGAGGTACCGGAAGATTGGGATCTTGGTGGAATTGTCACTCATATGAAGGCAACGCTTTTAAAAGAAGAGGATTTAACAGAAAAGGATATCAATGGTCTAGATCCTGAAGAAATGATTGAGCTAATTTACGATAAGGTAGTTAAGAGCTATGATGAGAAAGAAGAGCAATTTACGCCAGAAAATATGCGTGAATTTGAAAAGGTAATTATGCTTCGTACGGTTGATCGTAAGTGGATGAACCACATCGACCAGATGGACCAGCTTCGCCAAGGAATTCACTTAAGAGCATATGGCCAAAATGACCCTCTTCGTGAGTATAAATTTGAAGGCTTTGAAATGTTCGAGCAGATGATTAATTCGATTGAAGAAGAAGTTGCGATGTACATCATGAAAGCTCAAGTTGAGCAGAACCTTGAAAGAAAAGAGGTTGCTGAAGGGAAAGCTGTTCATGCGAGTGCAAACGCTGGTGGCGAAAAGCAAAAGAAACGTCAACCAATTCGTAACACAAGTACAATCGGAAGAAATGACCCTTGTACATGCGGAAGTGGAAAGAAATATAAGAACTGTTGTGGGTAAGAAGTTGGAAGGTTAGAAAGTTAGAAAGATAAGTCCTAACCAACTTGAAAAGATACATTTAGAGAGGTAGATGAACGTGGAATTAGTAGAGGTTAAGCAAGAACTTGCAATAATGGCAAAGAGATTAGTCGACTTTAGGGGGTCTCTTTGACTTAGAGGCAAAGGAAGAGCGTATTGCTGAGCTTGAGGAGAAGATGACTGATCCAGATTTTTGGAACAATCAAGACGAAGCTCAAGTCGTAATTAATGAATCAAATGCATTAAAAGAAATGGTCAACACATATAAAGAGCTTCAAGAAACGTATGATGATTTGGAAGTTTCTTATGAGCTTTGTAAGGAAGAAGAAGATGCTTCTCTTCAAGAAGAATTATTTAGTGGAGTGAAGCAACTTTTAAATGATTTAAATGAATATGAACTTCAACTATTATTAAGTGAGCCATATGATAAAAACAATGCGATTCTGGAGCTCCATCCAGGTGCTGGTGGTACGGAATCTCAAGACTGGGCGTCTATGTTATTACGTATGTACACTCGTTGGTCTGAGAAAAAAGGCTTTAAAGTAGAGACAATGGATTACTTACCTGGTGATGAAGCAGGTGTGAAAAGTGTAACTTTATTAATTAAAGGTCACAATGCCTATGGATATTTGAAGGCTGAAAAAGGGGTACATCGCCTTGTGCGAATTTCTCCATTCGACTCCTCAGGTCGCCGTCATACTTCGTTCGTTTCATGTGAAATTATGCCGGAATTAAGTGACGATGTTGAAATTGACATTTTAACAGAGGACTTAAAAATTGATACGTACCGTGCAAGTGGTGCAGGTGGACAGCATATTAATACGACGGATTCAGCTGTTCGTATTACTCATCTACCGACAAATACGGTTGTAACATGTCAAAACGAGCGTTCACAGATTAAGAACCGTGAGCAAGCAATGAAAATGTTAAAAGCAAAGCTCTATCAATTAAAAATTGAAGAACAACAACAACAGCTTGATGAAATCCGTGGAGAGCAAAAGGAAATTGGCTGGGGAAGTCAAATCCGTTCGTACGTTTTCCATCCGTATAGCCTAGTGAAAGACCACCGTACTAACCATGAAATCGGAAACACAGGAGCAGTTATGGATGGAGAACTAGACCCATTCATCGATGCCTACTTACGTTCAAACATTCATAAAAGTTAATATGAAGGTTAAAGGGTTGTCTCTAGTAGGCAACCTTATTTTTGTAAAAAAATGTTACATTAGCTCAAAAACAGTATTCTATTTTCAGTTGAAAATGCTATAATAAGAAAAAAGTGAGGTGATAAAATGGATAACAACATATTGCAACAAATACTTGAAACTGTAAAATCGATCGACGGAAGAGTGGCAAATGTAGAAAATCGTTTAGATAATATTGAAAACAGATTAGGGAATATAGAAAATCGTTTAGATAATATTGAAAACAGATTAGAGAGTGTAGAAAGTCGACTAGGAAATGTAGAAATCCGATTAGAAAATGTAGAGAAAACGCAAGAACAGCATACTACTATGATTGTACAGTTAACCAATAGTGTAGAGCACCTAAATGGAAGGGAAGAAAAATTACAAGATGCTCTCGATTTATTAAGAGATGAAGTATTATTCAATAAAGAATATGCCACAACTGTTTTAGAAGAAACATTCCGCTTAAAACCAAGAATAAGAAAACTAGAATCCTCCCAATAACAACACCCCCAGTTGTCCATTGCCGAGGATTTTTTTTGAATTAAAAATGTAATCCACATTATATCCCCATCTCCCACACATACTACCAATAACCAATATCATTATTTAACCATTAACCATTAACCATTAACCATTAACCATTAACCATTAACCATTAACCATTAACCATTAACCATTAAAAATTTGCCCTTCAATTCATAACCCATAACTCATAATTCATAATTCACTTAATTAAAGCGTTACCCGGCTCTCGTTTACAAGATAGTAAGTCAGTGATATACTTCATTTCGGTGTTTTACAGATTCTATTGACAGCAAGGTGAGTGTGTATGAAATGATGATGATGACAACGAAACGTGGGGAACCGATGAGCCCAGTTGCTCGTACGTTCTTAGAATATGGATACATATTGCTCGGTTCAGCCCTAATAGCTCTTTCTTTTAATTTGTTTTTACTACCAAACCGTATTGCTTCTGGTGGAGTGAGCGGGATTAGTACGATTGTTTTTGAGGTATTTGGAATAGAGCCGGCGTTTACTCAGTGGGCTTTTAATATACCTTTGTTTATTTTAGGGATACTCCTTCTTGGAGGAATGAAGTACGGGATAAAAACATTAGTAGGGACTTTGTTTTTACCTTTTGTCGTATTTCTATCGCGTAATTTAGAGCCGGCTACGACTGATCCTCTTTTAGGTGCATTGTTTGGTGGGGTTGGTATTGGGCTTGGCTTGGGGATTGTTTTCCGAGCGAGTGCCAGCACAGGAGGTACGGATTTAGCTGCCCAAATCGTTAATAAGTATACAGGACTATCACTTGGAGCTTGTATTGTAATCATGGATGGACTAATAGTTGCTACATCCGCTGTTGTTTTTAATATTGAGTTAGCGATGTATGCACTAATTTCATTATTTATTACTGGAAAAACGATTGATTTTGTCCAAATGGGGGTAGGCTATTCAAAGGTTGCCCTTATCATTTCTAAAAAGCAAGAGGAAGTACGTAAATCCATCTTAACCGATATTGACCGTGGCGTAACAAGACTTTCGGGGTATGGTGGATATACTGATGAAAAACGACCAGTTCTTATGTGCGTGGTAAACCAAACAGAGGTCACAAAATTGAAACAAATAGTAAAAAGTGTTGACCCGACTGCGTTTGTAGTCGTTACCAATGCAACAGAGGTACTTGGTGAGGGTTTCAAAAGAGAATAAATGCGTTATAATGGTAATGTAGGGGACAACTACAAAAATTTGTAAAGTATATGAGGAGGTCTATACTCATGAAAAAGTTTTTAATGGCAATCATGGGGGCGTCAGTACTTGCTTTAGGAGCATGTGGTGGCGGAGCAGACGAACCAGCTGAAGAAGCACCGGTAGAGGAAGCTCCAGCAGAGGAAGCACCAGTTGAAGAGGCACCAGCAGAGGATGATGCTGAAGAGACAGCGGGAGATGTTACATATGATGTTGCATCGGCTGAAGCAAAGTACAACCAAAGCTGTGCAGCATGTCACGGTGGTAATCTTCAAGGTGGTGTAGGTCCATCACTAGAAGGTGGCGCATATACGTATGAAGAAATTATGCATGCTATCGAAAATGGAATTGGTACTATGCCTCCAAACTTAGCTGAAGGTGCAGAAGCAGAAAATCTTTCTGCATGGTTAGCTAACCAGTAATACAAACTAGAGCTCTTCTATCTACGGATGGGAGGGCTTTTTTTAGTGCGATTATGAATGCTGAGTTATGAATTAGGGGGAGCTAATTGGCTGTTTGCCAATTGTGTTTGAGCTATAAAGAACTTAATTCGCAATTTGCAATTCGCAATTCTTAATTGATTTGTTTTTCTGAAATGAAATTGTAATAAAATTGTTCATTCATGATTCTTTTATTGGTGCTATAATATAGTGGTGTGAGAAATCGACATTACTTTTCGTTTTTATTGTATTGCTGAGTTTTATAGAGAGCATTTGACAACGTTTGGTCCAACAACATTAGAGATGCTGGGCCTTTATTGTTTTATTATAGAGGTTTTACTAGTGTTTTTGTCGAAAATTAAAAGAGTTTCAACATGAATACGCATTTAATTATAGTGGGAAGTGGTAAACATTGATCGATATGAAAGATGTTTGGAAAACGTATCCGAATGGTGTAAAGGCCATTAATGGAATAGATGTAACAATAAGTAATGGTGAGTTTGTTTATGTTGTTGGTCCTAGTGGGGCTGGTAAGTCTACGTTTATTAAAATGATGTACCGAGAAGAGAAACCAACAAAGGGAACGATAAATATCAATGGTATGACATTAAGTAACTTAAAGGAAAAACAAATTCCAATATTACGAAGAAGTATTGGTGTGGTTTTTCAGGACTTTAAGCTATTACCGAAGTTATCAGTTTATGAAAATGTGGCATTTGCTCTTGAGGTTATTGAAGAGAACCCAGCAACGATCAAGCGTAAAGTAATGAATGTACTTGATATTGTTAAGCTGAAGAATAAAGCAAGATTCATCCCTGATGAGCTTTCAGGTGGAGAACAGCAACGTGTGGCAATTGCGAGAGCGATAGTCAATACACCAAGCGTCTTAATTGCGGACGAGCCTACTGGAAACCTTGATCCTGAAACAGCGTGGGAAATTATGGACCTTCTTGAAGAAATTAATGACCGTGGAACAACAGTTGTTATGGCAACACATAACAAAGATATAGTTAATACTATGCGTAAACGAGTCATTGCAATTGAAAACGGACGAATTGCTCGGGATGAGGTAAGGGGGAATTACGGCTATGAAGGCTAGAACTCTTACTCGTCATTTGAAAGAAGGAACAAAAAACCTCGGTCGTAATGGCTGGATGACATTTGCCTCCATTAGTGCGGTCGCGATTATGCTATTTGTTGTTGGTGTGTTTTTACTATTAATTATGAATATGAATCATATTGCTACTATGGTTGAAGAGGATGTAGAAATAAGGGTTTATATTGAGTTAACAGCAACCGACGAGCAACAGCAAGAGTTAAGACGCCAAATTGAACTGGTGGATCATATTGATACAATTTACTTTTTAGATAAAGATGAGGGCTTAGAACAGTTCATTGATAGCTTGGACGAAATGGGACAAGTATTCGAAAACCTTCGTCAGGAAAATCCGTTTAATGATGCATTTATTGTCCGCGCTAATACACCACAATTAACGGAAACGGTTGCTAATCAAATAGAAGGGCTACCATATGTAGAATCTATTAATTATGGAAAAGATGTAGTAGAAAGATTGTTTACTGTGACTGACTTTTTAAGAAATGCTGGCCTAGTATTAGTTGTTGGTATGATGTTTACGGCAATGTTTTTAATTGCTAATACGATTAAACTGACAATTGTAGCGAGAAAACGTGAAATTCAAATTATGAAACTAGTAGGCGCTACAAACGGATTCATTCGCTGGCCTTTCTTTATCGAGGGTCTTCTTCTTGGGGTAATTGGGGCACTGATTCCGATACTAGTAATCTTCTTTGGATACACGTATATATTCGATTATTTAGGCAGTAGGATTGAGTTAATGTTCTTTGAATTAATACCAATCTTCCCTAGTGTTTACCAAATAGGAGGAATACTTATCCTGATTGGTGCATTTATTGGGATTTGGGGAAGTATGATGTCTGTCCGAAAGTTTTTAAAAGTATAGATAGATTGTTGGATTATGGTGAGGAGGATTTATTGGATGAGGCGAAGAATTGCACTAGTAGCACTAGCAATATCCTTAGCTGCAGGATCTTTACTAGCAGGAGGAGCTCCACAACTTGTTTCTGCCAATGCACAGTTAGAAAAGAAAATACAAGATATTCAAACAGAACGCACTGAGAAACAAAAGGAATCGGAACTTACCGAAGCAGAAATTGCAAAAATTGAAAGAGAAATGCGTCAGTTAGAAGAAGAAATGCGTACAATTGACCATCAAGTAGCAGACACAAATGAAAAAATTCGTGTGAAACAACAAGAAATTGAAGCAGTTCGTGTATATATAGAACAGTTAAAGGAAGAGTTGAGAATTCTTGAAGAGAGAATTGCAGAGAGAGATAGTCTATTAAAAGAAAGAGCCCGCACTATGTACCAAAATGGTGGGAGTGTAAACTATCTTGAAGTAATTCTTGGCGCTAGAAGTTTTGGAGATTTCTTAGATCGTGTGAGTGCGCTATCAGTTATTGCTCAACAGGACCGTAATATTTTAGAAGCTCATCTTGAGGACCAGCGTCTAGTCGAAGAAACGAAGGCGTTAGTGGAAGGTGAACTTGAAAAGCTTGAAGGTCATTTAATTGAGCTAGAGCGATTAATGGCAACTCTTGATGACCAAAGAAAGCAAAAAGATGCAATAATGTCTCAGCTTGAACAGCGTGAAGATGAATTACATGCTGATTTAGGGGAGTTAGAGCAAGCGGATGAAATATTAGCAGCTCAAGAACGAGCGATGAAACAAGAGCTAGAAGCATTTAAAGAACGAGAAAGACAACGCCAGCAAGAGCAACAACGACAGGCTCAATCTGGTGGTAGTAGTGGTTCATCACATGCTGCTCCTGAAGTAACTAGAGAAGGGGACTTCATGAGACCAGCAACAGGCCGAATTACGTCTGGATATGGTCCACGTGCTACATTTGGTGGACGTATGCATCATGGAATTGATATTGGTAAAAATGGACGTACTGGAGATGTACCGATTGTTGCTGCTGAAGCAGGTACAGTTATTCGTTCGTATTACTCTTCTAGTTATGGAAATACAGTTATGATTTCTCATAACGTCAATGGTCAAGTTATTACAACATTATATGCGCATTTAGAAAATCGTGAAGTAAGTAATGGTGACCGTGTCGAGAAGGGACAACGTCTAGGATTTATGGGTAATACAGGTCGATCATTTGGTCCTCATCTTCACTTTGAGGTTCATGAAGGGCCATGGAATCAGAACAAAACAAACGCAGTAAATCCGATGAAGTATATTCCAAACTAGGCTGATTGCTTCAACTAGAATACGACATTTTAATGTGGTAAACTTAGAGCTAAAGTAGCTCTGCTCATTGAAGAATTAATCATATAACGTACAAGCTGGACATATAGTTAAGTACATGATTGTCAAGGCATTGCATCATTTGGTGTAGTGCCTTTTCCTGCAAAAAGAAGAGGAGGATGAAATGAATATCAACGGAAGAGTCGTCGCACTTATCGTATTTTTAGCATTTTTCATTGGCGCCGGTGGAATGTACGCAGGTATGTCGTACGTTGATGGTGGTTTGTTTAACCAAAATGATCCTGTTGCCTCTGCTCCAACAGGAGAGGTCGAACCGGATAATGATGATGCCATTGCTAAGTTTTCTAAAGCATTTCAGTTAATTAGTGACCGTTACGTTGAGGATGTAGACCATCAAGATTTACTAGAGGGAGCAATTGAAGGAATGCTCAAATCTCTTGATGATCCATATTCAGTGTACATGGATCAAGAAACAGCTTCTCAGTTTATGGAATCTCTAGACTCCCATTTTGAAGGAATTGGAGCAGAGGTGAGTATGACGAATGGACAAGTGACAATTGTTGCTCCATTTCGTGATTCACCGGCTGAGAAAGCGGGACTACAACCAAATGACCGGATTTTACAAATTGATGGTGAGTCAATTGAAGGACTTTCATTATACGAAGCTGTTTTACAGATTCGTGGGGAAAAAGGGACGATTGTCGAACTGACGATTGAGCGTCCAGGTGCTTCAGATCCGATCATGATTGATGTGACTCGTGATGAGATCCCTATTGAAACAGTTCGTGCTGAGGTCGTTGAAGACAACGGAGTTTCTATTGGTGTACTAGAAATTACCTCATTCTCTGAAGATACGGCTGAACGTTTCACAAAAGAATTGCAAGAGCTTGAGAAACAGGGAATTGAAGGTCTAGTGATTGATGTTAGGGGTAATCCTGGTGGGTACCTTAACAGTGTAGAAGACATTGGTAAATTAATTATTCCAGGTGGAAAGCCTGTCGTACAAATTGAAAATCGTGAAGGGGAGAAAATGCGCGTACTATCCTCTTTAAAGGAAACAAAACCGTATCCAATTGTAGGGCTAATTGACAGAGGGAGCGCCTCAGCTTCTGAAATTTTAGCAGCGGCATTAAAAGAAGGTGGCGGCTATGATGTCGTAGGTGAAACATCATTTGGTAAAGGAACAGTTCAGCAAGCAATCAAGCTTGGTGATGGTAGTGAAATCAAGTTAACTCTATTTAAGTGGTTAACAACTGATGGAAACTTTATCAATCAAGAGGGTGTAGAGCCTACAATCGAAGTACTCCAACCGGACTATTTTTACCTTCCTCCGTTAAACGTAAAAGAGGAAGCATTAAGCTTTGATATGAATAGCGAGCAAGTAAAAAATGCACAAATGATGCTAAAAGGAATTGGTCTTGAGCCAGGTCGAACGGATGGTTATTATGGTGAGCAAACAGCTCAAGCTGTAAGAGCATTCCAACAAACAGAAGGCTTATCAGTGACAGGGGAGATTGATGAAGAAACAGCAGCAGCACTTCATCAAAAAATCATGACTTTCGTAAGAGACAAGAAAAACGATCGTCAATTCAATACTGCCATTGAATTAGTGAAGCAGCAACTAAACTAAAAGAGTGGAACTGGTTGGTGAATGTTATTTCATCAGCCAGTTTGTATTTAAAATGATAATTGAGCTTTATGTAGGAAAATTTTAGGGCTTTGTCGAAGTACATCCTTAGTGGTAAACTATGGGTGTGCTTTTTTATTTGAAAAAGTAGTGATAGGAGGAACGGGAATGGTAGCGGAAATCTCGCTCGATATTTTGAAGGGAATTGGAATGTTTTTTTTACATCCACTTGTATATATTGCATTTTTATTTATGATTTTTATTGGAGTTAAGAGAGTGAAGCGGGAACGAGAGAATTTCAATACGAGGGTATTTGATGTGATAGAGGATGTAGTGAACCCTCTACTACCTAGTATTCTAGCTGGTCTTGGTGTGACTATTCTTTTAGTCGCTGGAGGATTGGTGTTTCCGTTTGAATGGCTCGTATTAGTAGCTGCTGTGTACATTCTTTTAAGTTGTACGTTGCAACCACGTTTAGCATCACCATCCTTTGCAATAGGTATATCTATTTTACTAGCAATTACGCTGACCTATGTGGAGATAGGTATTACGTTTATCGATGTGCTCTCTACACAAGTAGATGCTATTGTGCTACGAAACGCTGTAATATTACTAGTAGTTTTAGTGATAGTTGAAGGGTTACTAATTCGATATAAGGGTGGAAAAAGAACGTCCCCGAGATTGCTAGAAAGCAAGCGAGGAAAATTGATGGGGTCCCACGAATCGAAAAAGCTGTGGGTCGTTCCAGTCGGATTTTTTTTACCGAATGGTGTGATTCCTTCGTATGAAGCATGGCCACTATTAACAGTCGGTGGAGAAGAAGGCTTTTCTTTTATTCTAGTGCCTTTTCTCATAGGTTTCCAACAGCTTGTTCGCTCAACTCTTCCTCATGAACAGATTGAAAAAGTGGGTCTACGTGTCGTTGGTTTTGGCATATTGTTGTCTGCGTTTGCAATTGGTTCGTCTTTCTATTCATGGTTAATTCCAATCACAGCGGTAATCGCAATTGTTGGAAGGGAAGCTTTAACAGCATTCCATAGAGTACGAGAAGAATCTCAACAAAGTTGTTTTTCATTGAGAGAAAATGGACTAGTAATCCTAGGAATTATTCCACGTTCACCGGCCGAGAAAATGAGCTTACAAGTAGGCGAGGTTATCATGAAGGTAAATGGTATCCCTGTTACAAATGAATATAATTTTTATGAGGCATTACAAAAAAATTCAGCTTTTTGCAAGTTAGATGTTGTTGATTCTGCAGGTGAAGTTCGCTTTGCACAAACAGCCCTATATGATGGTGAACATCATCAAATTGGTGTATTATTTACGAAAGAAGATTATGTACTACAAGATTCGGTTGTATAGAAGATTTTATATAGAAGGAGACCTCGTTCAGATGATCGATTTACTTCTAGCTCTTGTGTTGCCATTTATATTAATGTGGGTCGTCACGAGGGTAGCATTTAGTATAGTAGGTGCATTAATTGTAACAGTAATGATTCTTGTATTTGCACTACAATTCCATGAACGTTCTTATCTCGAAATAGGACTAGCACTTGCTTCACTAACTTTTGGTTGGATTCAATCGAAAAAGTTATTGAGAAAGAAGCCAGGAATGTAGTAGGGGAATTATGAATTATGAGTTATTAGTTATGAATTAGGGGAAGGAAGGGGCTGGGTTAGGCTACCTTCTTTTTTGTGTATTCTTTATAGGAATGCATGTTCGTTTTATTGTATTTGAGTATTAAGGCTATGCTATAATAAATTAATTGGAAAAAATGACAAATAGGATAAGTAAATTTAGAATTATGAATATCGATTTATAAATAAAAAGCACAATTCATAACTCATCACTCATAATTCATAATTAAAAAAACTGGAGGTTATTTTCTTGGATGGAGTTTTTGAGCTTGTATCGGATTATGATCCACAAGGGGATCAACCTAAGGCGATAGAAAGTCTTGTGAAGGGGATTCATGAAGGAAAGCGACATCAGACGTTGCTTGGAGCAACTGGAACGGGAAAGACGTTTACGATTTCTAATGTAATTAAGGAAGTGAACAAGCCGACGCTAGTGATGGCTCATAATAAGACGCTTGCTGGTCAGCTTTATAGTGAGTTTAAAGAGTTCTTTCCGAATAATGCGGTTGAGTATTTTGTTAGTTATTATGATTATTACCAACCAGAAGCGTATATTCCACAGTCTGATACGTTCATTGAAAAAGATGCTAGCATCAATGATGAAATTGATAAATTAAGACACTCGGCTACAAGCTCGTTGTTTGAGCGAAATGACGTGATTATTATTGCCAGTGTTTCGTGCATATACGGTTTAGGTTCGCCTGAGGAATATCGTGACCTTGTTGTTTCTTTACGTGTTGGTATGGAAAAAGAGAGAAATGAACTGCTTCGTAATTTAGTAGATATTCAGTATGACCGTAACGATATTAATTTTACTCGCGGGACGTTTAGAGTTCGTGGTGATGTGGTAGAGATTTTCCCAGCCTCAAGAGACGAGCAGTGTATTCGTATTGAGTTTTTTGGTGATGAAATTGACCGAATTACAGAAGTGGATGCGCTGACAGGTGAAATTAAAGGCGAGCGTAATCATGCTGCAATTTTCCCAGCATCTCACTTCGTTACTCGTGAAGAAAAACTAAAAAAGGCAATAGCAAATATTGAAGTAGAATTAGAGGCTCGATTGAAAGAGCTACATGAAAAAGGAAAGCTCCTTGAAGCACAGCGCCTAGAGCAACGGACGCGCTATGATATTGAGATGATGAGTGAGATGGGCTTCTGTTCGGGTATTGAGAACTACTCCCGTCATTTAACATTAAGGAATGAGGGAGCAACACCATATACACTAATAGACTTCTTTCCAGATGACTTCTTAATTGTTGTTGATGAGTCTCACGTTACACTTCCACAGGTTCGGGGAATGTACAATGGAGATAGGGCACGTAAACAGGTGTTAGTTGATCATGGCTTTCGATTACCATCGGCTCTGGATAACCGTCCATTAAGGTTTGAAGAGTACGAGGAAAAGGTATCACAAATTGTATATGTATCTGCTACACCAGGTCCGTATGAGCTAGAGCAAACCCCAGAGATGATTCAGCAAATCATTCGTCCAACAGGTTTGCTTGATCCGACTATTGATATTCGTCCGATTGAAGGGCAAATTGATGACCTTATCGGTGAAATTAATGAACGTGCGGAGAGAAATGAGCGTGTATTAGTTACAACATTAACAAAGAAAATGTCAGAGGACTTAACAGATTATTTAAAAGAGATTGGGATAAGAGTTCGTTATCTTCATTCCGAAATAAAAACGCTAGAAAGAATTGAAATTATTCGTCAGCTTCGTATGGGGACGTTTGATGTTCTCATTGGGATTAACCTACTACGTGAAGGACTTGATATTCCAGAGGTGTCTCTTGTGGCAATTTTAGATGCAGATAAAGAAGGCTTCCTACGTTCAGAGCGATCATTAATTCAAACGATTGGACGTGCGGCGAGAAACTCAAATGGACATGTCATTATGTATGCGGATAAAATGACGAAATCAATGGAAATTGCGATTGATGAAACGAAGAGACGGCGTTCAATTCAGAAAACTTACAATGAGAAGCATGGTATTACACCGATGACAATTCAGAAAAAGATTCCTGAAGTTATTCAAGCAACATATGTAGCAGAGGAAGAGAATGAGTATGCTGCTGCACCGACACAGAAGTTAAGTAAGAAGGATAGAATAGCCATGATTGAACGGTTAGAGGTTGAAATGAAGGAAGCTGCAAAGAACTTGAATTTTGAACGTGCGGCTGAGTTACGTGATTTAATTTTAGAGTTAAAAGCGGAAGGATGACGTGCTTATGGCATTAGAAAACATTGTTGTAAAGGGAGCTCGTTCTCATAATTTAAAAAATATAGATGTTACAATACCACGGGATAAGCTCGTTGTACTGACAGGGCTCTCTGGGTCAGGTAAGTCTTCCTTAGCATTCGATACTATTTATGCAGAAGGACAACGTCGTTATGTTGAATCCCTATCAGCCTATGCAAGACAGTTTTTAGGGCAAATGGACAAGCCGGACGTGGATGCGATTGAAGGGTTGTCGCCGGCGATTTCAATTGACCAAAAAACAACGAGTCGAAATCCTCGTTCGACAGTCGGGACAGTGACAGAGATTTTTGATTACTTACGACTGTTGTATGCAAGAATAGGACGCCCTGTTTGTCCTACCCATGGAGTGGAGATAAGCTCGCAAACGATTCAGCAAATGGTCGATAGAGTTATGGAATTACCAGAGCGTACAAAGCTTCAAATTCTATCACCGATTGTCTCAGGTAGAAAAGGGGAGCATGTAAAGACTCTTGAGGATATAAAGAAACAAGGGTTTGTTCGCCTTCGAGTTGATGGGGAAATACGAGAAGTGGCAGAAGAAATTCAGCTTGATAAAAATAAAAAGCATAGCATTGAGGTTGTAATCGATCGGATCGTCGTGAAAGAAGGAGTGGAAACACGTCTAGCCGATTCACTAGAAACAGCGCTCGAGCTTGGTGGAGGTCGAGTATTAGTTGATGTTATTGGCCAGGAAGAACTTCTCTTCAGTCAGCATCATTCCTGCCCGCAATGTGGATTCTCAATTCCAGAGCTCGAGCCAAGAATGTTTTCATTTAATAGTCCGTTTGGTGCATGTCCTTCTTGTGATGGGTTAGGTTCGAAGCTAGAAGTAGACTTAGATTTAGTTTTACCAGATCGCACACGTTCGTTAAAAGAGCATGCGATAGTGGCTTGGGAGCCAACTAGTTCCCAATATTATCCTCAGCTATTAGAGGCAGTTTGTGATCATTATGGAATTGATATGGACGTACCAGTAGAAAAGATTCCGAAACACCTCCTTGAAAAAGTGCTATTTGGAAGTGATGGCGAAAAAATCTTCTTTCACTATGAAAATGAATTTGGACAAGTTCGAGAAAATGACATAGTCTTTGAGGGCGTTATTCACAATATTGCACGTCGCTATCACGAGACGAGCTCTGATTACATTCGTGAGCAAATGGAAGGCTACATGACTCATAAGCATTGTCCTACATGTAAAGGAAATCGCTTGAAAAAGGAAGCTCTATCGGTACTAATCGGTGGAAAACACCTTGGTGATGTTGCAGCCTTATCAGTAAAGGAAGCGAAGGTGTTTTTTGAAAATCTTGACCTTACTGAAAAGGAACAAACAATTTCTCGTCTTATTTTAAAGGAGATAAATGAGAGGCTTGGATTTTTAATAAATGTAGGACTTGATTATCTCACATTAAGCAGACCTGCTGGAACGTTGTCAGGGGGAGAGGCGCAACGAATTAGACTTGCGACCCAAATTGGTTCATCCCTAATGGGAGTCTTGTATATATTAGATGAGCCTTCAATTGGCTTGCATCAGCGTGACAATGACCGCTTAATTAGTGCACTAGAGCATATGCGTGATTTAGGTAATACGCTTATTGTCGTTGAACATGATGAAGATACGATGATGGCTGCTGATTATCTGATCGATATTGGTCCAGGTGCCGGTGTTCACGGTGGAGAAATTACTGCTATTGGAACTCCTATGGAAATTATGAATGACCCGAACTCGTTAACAGGTCAATACTTATCAGGGAAAAAGTTTATTCCTCTTCCGGTTGAGAGACGAAAGCCAGATGGCCGTTACTTAACGATTAAAGGGGCGAATCAAAATAACCTAAGAAAGCTAACGGCAAAGATTCCTCTTGGTCTTTTTTGTGCGATTACCGGCGTTTCTGGTTCAGGAAAAAGTACATTAATAAATCAAATTTTATATAAAGCTTTAGCACAGAAACTCAACCGCGCGAAGGAAAAGCCTGGTGAGCATAAAGAAATAGAAGGTATTGAGCAAATAGATAAGGTAATAGAAATTGACCAATCACCAATTGGCCGAACACCTCGTTCCAACCCAGCAACCTATACAGGGCTGTTTGATGACGTTCGAGATGTATTTGCGATGACTAATGAAGCAAAAGTCCGTGGCTATAAGAAAGGTCGTTTTAGTTTCAACGTAAAAGGCGGACGTTGTGAAGCGTGTCGTGGCGATGGAATTATAAAGATTGAAATGCACTTCCTTCCCGATGTATATGTTCCATGTGAAGTTTGTCATGGCGATCGTTATAATCGAGAAACGTTAGAAATAAAATATAAAGGTAAAACGATATCGGATGTCCTTGAGATGACAGTTGAAGATGGTCTTGAATTCTTTGAAAACATACCAAAAATAAAACGTAAAATACAAACTCTCTATGATGTCGGCTTAGGCTATATGAAGCTAGGGCAGCCAGCGACGACTCTATCAGGTGGGGAAGCACAACGAGTAAAGCTAGCATCTCAACTGCATAAGCGTTCAACAGGGAAGACTATTTATATTTTAGATGAGCCAACAACTGGCCTTCACGTACATGATATTGACCGTCTGTTAAAAGTTTTGCAACGCCTTGTTGAAAATGGTGACTCGGTACTAGTTATCGAGCATAATCTAGATGTGATAAAAACAGTTGATTATATAGTTGACCTAGGACCTGAAGGAGGAGACAAGGGTGGTAAGCTTGTCGCAGAAGGCACTCCTGAAAAAGTAGCAGAGGTAAAAGAATCCTACACAGGACACTACCTCAAACCAATCCTCGAACGAGACCGAGCAAGAATGGAAAAACGAATAGAAGAAGTAGAAACAGTAAAATAAATGAAACCTTTTCGTGGGGAGAAACGTATAGTTAGAAAAGCAATTATGAATTATGGATGACGAATTATGAATGTAAAGAGCAAAAACACTAAAAAGAAAAGTTAAAGGCAAACATATTGCTGAATTTATTCAGCGGCAATAACTCCAATTCATAACTCATAACTCAGAATTCATAATTAAGAAAACCGGGGTGATTTGATGGAAGAGCGTAAGATGATTTTGAAGATGGTTGAGGATGGAAAGATTACAGCGGAAGAAGGGGTTAAGCTTCTGAATGCGCTTGAAGGTGCCGATAAAAAGGCAACAGCACAATCTGAGGGAGGGAATCTCTCAACTTCTGTTGATTGGGAAGAAGGAAATCGCTCGAGGAAAAGCTATCGTCAAACATCGGGAGCGAGTAAGCTAACAGGATTTATTGAAACCGCTATTCAAAAAATAAAAGATTTAGATTTAGACTTTAACTTCGGTTCTTTTGTTGAAATTGAACATATTTTTCATCACCGTAATATGGCTGAAACGGTACTAGACGTTTCTCTAGAGAATGGCTCAGTGACTGTTTTACCTTGGGATGAACATGATGTTCGTGTGGAGTGTAAAGCAAAAGTATATCGAGTAAAGGATACACAAGAAGCTAAGGAAGCCTTTTTGAAGGATGTCCTTTTTAAAGGTGATGGTGAACAGCTTCGATTACGTTCAAAGGTCAAGTCGATTAAGCTCCAAGCGACAATTTATATACCTGAGAAAGAATATGAGGCAATGAAGCTTTATACTTTTAATGGGCACTTAAAGGGAAAAGGTATTAAAGTAAGTTCAATGGAAATAAAAGCAGTCAATGGCAGTATTGAGCTTGAACGATTACATGCGAAGAAATTAAACGGTGAAACAGTTAATGGACCAGTTGATATTAGGGATGTTCATATTGATACAGCTGATATAAAAACGGTCAATGGAGGAATTACTGTTCACGGAGAGCTATTAGATGTTGAAGTTGAAACGGTCAACGGGATGATAATCTATCAATTAGTAGACAGTCAAGAGCCATGTTATGCAGATTTAAGCGCAACAACAGGAAGTATCGATATTCACCTGCCATATTCACTACGAATTGAAGGAAAGTTAAAAACCAACGTTGGCGGGGTTTCATGTGACTTAGAAGACATGGAAATCGTGGAAGAGAAAAAGGAATTTGTTCAAAAAAGCGTAACTCTAATTGCAAACAAAGAAAAATCACCAAGAATGAAACTAGATGCATCAACAAACACAGGATCGATTACGGTGAAACACAAGTAATTTTAATTATGAATTATGCGTTATGAGTTATGAATTTTGTAAGTGACTGCAAAACAATCTGTGTTAGCGAATTATGGTGGGTTGTTGCCGCTGAATTTATTCAGGGCAACAACCAATTCATAACTCATCATTCATAACTCATAATTGCACTTAAAAAGGGATGTTATGATTTTAATTATGGATTACGCGTTATGAGTTACGAATTTTGTAAGGGAAACTGAGAAAGGTTTTGTGTTAACGAATTATGGTGGTAAATAGGTTTGTTGCTGCTGGATTTATATTCAGGGCAAGACCCAATTAATAACTCATCATTCATAACTCATAATTGCACTTAAAAAGAGGTGTTATGATTTTAATTATGAATTACGGGTTATGAGTTATGAATTTTGTAAGTGACTGCAAAACAATCTGTGTTAGCGAATTATGGTGGGGTGTTGCCGCTGAATTTATTCAGGGGCAAGACCCAATTCATAACTCATCATTCATAACTCACAATTGCACTTAAAAAGGGGTGTTATCGTTGAAAAAGTTATATCGTACTCAATTAGATAGAAAGGTTTCAGGAGTTTGTGGTGGGATTGCTCATTATTTTAATATTGATCCAACGTTAGTTAGATTGTTAACTGTTGTTTTGGCTCTTGTGACAGCTGTATTTCCTTTTTTATTAGGCTATTTTATTGCAACGTTTATTATTCCGAATGAACAGGACGTTATTGATTAATGGGTTGGCTTGTACATTTGTTAGTAAATAGTGTGGCGTTGATGGTTGTCGCTGGTTACTTTACTGGTTTTCATCTATCAGGATTTGGGGCAGCTGTAGGAGCAAGTGTGTTATTGTCTTTTATAAACTTTTTTATTCGTCCAATTTTGATTTTACTTACATTGCCAGTAACGATGGTAACGTTAGGGTTTTTCATGTTTGTTATTAATGGACTCATGCTTATGTTAACGGCGGCTCTTATGGGAGATGCGTTTGTTATATCTAGTTTCGGAATGGCTTTACTTGCAGCTATCATTATAGCTACTCTTAATTTACTCATTCATAAAATGGTCGTTGAGCCTATTAGAAAGCGTAAATAAAGGTTGTCTCAGTCTAGGTGTTCATTTCATCTTGTAAAAAGATAGAAATACACTTCTGAGGCAGCCTTATTTTCATCTCAGTGGTAAAACATGATAAAATGTACAAGTGTGTCAGAGAATAAGAATGATACGTCGTATGTTATGATGAGATGGAGGTTTTTTAATGGCGAAAGTGACGGCAAGTGAATTAATTGAAAAGTTTAACCTCGAAGTAATTAGTGGAGAAGAAGGTATTTACCGACCAATTTCAACAAGTGATATATCTCGTCCTGGTATTGAGGTAGCAGGGTTCTTTACATATTATCCAGCAAAACGATTGCAATTACTAGGAAGAACAGAATTGTCTTTCTTTGAACAGTTGATGGATCATGAGAAAAAAGAGCGGATGTTAAAGCTTTGTACATATGATACACCTGGAATTATTATTTCACGTGGTTTAGATGCACCGAGAGAGTTGATAGAGGCTTCTGAGGAAATAGGAGTCCCACTTCTTCGTTCATCGTTAACGACAACGCGTTTAAGTAGTCAGTTAACGAACTTCCTAGATAGTAAGCTAGCTCCAACAACAGCTGTACATGGGGTTCTTGTTGATATATATGGTATTGGTGTCCTAATTACCGGCGCAAGTGGAGTAGGGAAAAGTGAAACGGCGTTAGACCTTGTTCGTCGTGGTCATCGTCTAGTTGCTGATGATTCAGTTGAAATTAGACAAGAGCATGAAGATACATTAATAGGTCGTGCACCAGAACTAATTCAGCATTTACTTGAAATTCGTGGATTAGGAATTATTAATGTTATGACTTTGTTTGGAGCAGGTGCGATTCGTCCATTTAAACGTGTTGTACTTGTAATTCACCTTGAATTATGGGACCAAAACAAAGCATATGACCGATTAGGGTTAGAAGAAGATACGTTAAAAATTATTAATACAGAGGTACCAAAACTAACAGTACCGGTTCGACCTGGACGAAATTTAGCGGTAATAGTAGAAGTTGCAGCAATGAACTTCCGACTAAAACGACTAGGAATGAATGCAGCCCAACAATTCTCAGACCGACTAACAGATGTGATAGAAGAAGGAGATAGAGAGTTTTAGTCTATACCAAAAGGGCGATCTTCCCTTTTGGTATAGACTAAGCAATGAGCGTAGCCGCTGTAATCTTTTAAAGCGTAACTAGGAGTGGTTTTCTCCTAGTTACGCGCACAGCGAGCGAAGCCATTGCCACTTTAGTGTTACCACTCATTTATTGATAAAGGGCGATCTTCCCTTTTGGTATACACTAAGCAATGAGTGAAGTCGCTGTCATGTTTTAAGCGTAACTAGGAGTGGTCTTCTCCTAGTTACGCGCACAGCGAACGGAACCATTGCCATCCTTAGTATTATCACTCATTTATTGAGAAAAAAAGGGTGGTTTTCCCTTTTTGCTTTCAGACTAAGCAATGAGCGAAACCGCTGTAATCTTTTAAAGCGTAACTAGGAGTGGTTTTCTCCTAGTTTAGCGCACAGCGAGCGAAGCCATTGCCACCTTTTGCATTACCTACCACTCAATTTTTTAGAAAAGGTCCTATTTTGTTATAAACTAAATAAAAACAATGGCATGAGAGATGCAAGCATTCTTTCAGCCTATATAAGAGGTGAAATAATGGAGGAACAAATTGAACCACTAAGTAGAATATTTTTAGAGATTGGTCCTATAACAATCTATTGGTATGGATTATTAATAGGTCTTGGAGTTGTTGTTGGGTATCTAATGGCAACGAGGGAAACGGTCAAGCGTGGCTATCCGAAGGACACATTTGCTGACCTTCTTCTCATTGCCTTGCCTGTTGCGATTATTGGGGCTAGGCTATATTATGTTATATTCCGTTGGGAACACTATATAGATAATCCATTGATGATTTTTGCCATCTGGGAAGGTGGATTAGCGATTCATGGTGGGTTAATTGGTGGTGTAGGTACGGCAGTTTGGTTTGCGAAGAAGAGAGGCATTCCAATTTGGAAGCTACTTGATATTGCAGCACCTAGTATTTTAATTGCTCAAGCGATTGGTCGCTGGGGTAACTTTATGAATCAGGAAGTATATGGGGGACCGGTTACAAGAGAATTCCTGGAAGGCATGATGCTTCCGCGCTTTATCATTGACCAAATGTATATTAATGGAACATACTACCACCCAACTTTTCTCTATGAATCGATTTGGAATTTAGTTGGGGTTGCTATTCTATTGTATTTACGTAGACTTAACTTAAAGCATGGTGAGGTTTTCTTAAGTTATATTATTTGGTATTCTTTCGGACGTTTCTTTATCGAAGGCATGCGTTTAGATAATTTAATGATTGGGGATGTCATTCGAACGGCTCAGCTTGTGTCAATAATTTCTATCGTCGCTGCACTTATTATTTGGTGGTACCGTCGATATAAAATAGATACATCTCGATATTTAGATGATGAAGGTCGTCTAGAGAAAGATAAAAAAACAGCTGCAAAAAGAAAGAAAAAAAAGAAAAAGTAAATATTGGGAGATAGGGGGCTAACAATGGGGACTCTTAAACGTGGGCTGATTGTTGGCTTACAGACAACCTGGGCGTTAGGGAAAATTATTTTCCCGATTACGTTAATTATCACAATTTTAAGCTATACGCCTGTTCTTGATTGGATAGCTCAATTATTATCTCCCTTGATGGGGTTAATTGGCTTGTCTGGTGAGGCAGCAATTCCACTAGTATTAGGTAATGTGTTGAATTTATACGCCGCGATTGGTGCGATTTTAACGATGGATTTAACGGTGAAGGAAGTATTTATATTAGCGGTAATGCTCTCCTTTTCCCATAATCTATTCGTTGAGTCTGCTGTGGCCGCGAAAGTTGGAATACGGATTTCTGTCGTCTTAGCTGTTCGAATAGGATTGGCGCTTTTCTCAGCCTTTTTGATCAATTTGTTTTGGCAGGGTGGACAGGAAACAGCTAAATACGGTCTTGTTCCATCTGCTAGTGGGGCTGAGGTGACTGGATGGCTTGCTATCGTTTGGAAAGGGATTGAAAGTGCCACTATTGGTATATTTCAATTTGCACTTATTGTCATTCCGATTATGATGTTCATTCAAGTGGCAAAAGATTTAGGATGGCTAAGCATTTTATCTAAATGGATGTCCCCTTTTACAAGAGTTCTTGGAATACGTGAAAATACTTCTACTACACTTGCATCAGGTTTATTCTTCGGTCTAGCATTTGGAGCGGGAGTGATGATTCAAGCTGCGAAAGAGGATGGGGTAAGTAAAAAGGATTTATATTTAGTTTTTATTTTTCTCGTTGCCTGTCATGCAGTGATTGAGGATACACTCATATTCATTCCTCTAGGAATTCCGATATGGCCGTTATTACTTATCCGACTAGTAACAGCCATCGTATTGACGGTAGCAATTGCGTATATTTGGAACCGTCTTGAAAAAAACAAGGACATAACAAGAAAGGAAGCAACTTATGAAAGTTGATACTATTTTATTTGATTTAGATGGAACACTTATTAATACGAATGAATTGATTATTACATCATTTTTGCACACGTTAGACCATTACTACCCGGGTGAATACACTCGTGAAAAAGTGATAAATTTTATTGGTCCACCGTTATATGATTCATTTTACGGGATTGATTCGGGACGTGTGGATGAAATGATTGGCATGTATCGAGAGCACAATTTAGCTCATCATGATGACTTGATTCTTGAGTATAAAGGTGTATATGAAACAATCAAAACCTTACATGAAAAAGGATATAAGCTAGCTGTTGTAACAACAAAGAAACGTAATACGGCACAACGAGGCTTAGACGTTTCTGGCTTAAATAAGTTCTTTGATGTCCTTGTTTCAATTGATGATGTTGAAAAAGTAAAGCCAGACCCAGAACCGCTAAATAAGGCGATGAAGGCACTAAGCTCTTCTCCTGAAACAACGTTAATGGTAGGAGACAGTCAATACGATATTTTAGGTGGAAAGAATGCTGGAACTCTAACTGCAGGTGTGTCTTGGACGATTAAGGGAGAAGAATTTCTCAGTTCCTACGAGCCGGATGTCATGTTATCTAATATGAGTGACTTGCTAACATTCTTAGAGGTGGGAGTGCGTTGAGAAAAACGACTCGCTATCCGGTAAAGGGCGCAAATTCTCTTTGGAAAATTTACAAAACTGTTCCATTTGCGAAAGTGTGTAAAAACTTTATTGTGATCCAAATTTCTCGGTATACACCGATTATATCTGTGAAAAATTGGCTCTATCGAAAACTGCTGAAAATGAAAGTGGGCGACCAAACAGCGGTCGCTCTCATGGTCATGATGGATATTATGTTTCCAGAAAAAATTTCAATTGGAAGAAATTCAATCATTGGCTACAATACGACGATTCTTGCCCATGAGTATTTAATAGAGGAATATCGATTAGGTGATGTCATCATCGGTGATGAAGTAATGGTCGGAGCAAATTCAACAATTTTACCTGGTGTAACAATCGGGGATGGTGCTATCGTTTCAGCAGGAACACTGGTTCATCAAGATGTTCCCCCAGGTAGTTTTGTAGGTGGTAATCCGATGCGAGTTATTTATACAAAAGAAGAGATGGAACAGAGAAGGAAAGTCGAACAAGAAGAAAAGTAACTGACCCATACATGTGGGAAGGTTGCTTTTTTTGTTTTTGTTATCTCAAACATATTGAATTGAAAAGGCTTTATGATAAAATAAAAAGGAATTATAATTGTCAAATTTAAACAACTATAATGATGACTTTTTCGATTATTGACAATCATAATTTAACTATATGAAGGGAGTTGAAAGAATATGGAAGATAAGCTAAATCTAATCCTAAGAGCACTAGAGAAGTTGAGTGGTGAAGTAGAAGGAGTAAAGCACGGAGTATATGGACTTAAGCTTGACTTGGAGGTTTTTAAGAATCAATTTAAAGAGCATAAAAAAGATTTTAATAACTTAAAGGGAGACGTTCAGTATGTAAGTGAAGAATTGCATGAGCTAAAGGATGACTTTCATGTATTAAAAACTGATTTTCATGAACATAAAGAAGATTTCCATGAATTTAAATTTGAAACAACTGAAAACTTCGAAAGTGTACATTCTTCTTTAAACCGTATAGAGCATGACCAGCAAAATGATGTAGTCGCCCTCCTAAAGCAAATAAACGCAAAAAGCTGAATTACAAAAAACTTTTTAATTGGTAATTGTAAATGGTTAATTGTTAATGTAAAGGAACCACTTCCACTAACCCTCTTTGAATTTTTATCCCACACTGAATTTTATATTATTAATTTCCTACCAGTACTAGGCAATCTTCAAGCCGTGTAAAATTAACTTCATTCAATTCAAACCTCTCACTGCATCACACCATTCTAACTGCTATTTCACTAGATTAGTAACACAATTCAAAAAAAAATGAATTTCTAGTTAAAAAAAGGTAAAATAAAAGAAGTAGAGAAAAGTTGGACTGGGGTTCCTTTTGGATACAATGCCAGTTCAATTTTTTTCTGTAAATAATCCTCAGTTTATACAGAATTAATAGAATAATAAAATTAATCTAATTCCTTCACCGTTCTCGGTTGACGTTATAAAAGAACCGGTGTAAACTTACATAAAATACTCTTTATCTTGTTAGCACATTAGCGAACTAAAGTATGGAGCGTGAAACTATGTCAAAGCCATTTATGTTTGAAAAACCATTAGGTATGAGAGATACATTACCACAATTGTATGATACGAAAAAAAATGTACGTGTAGATATGGAAGAAGAAATTGCACGTTGGGGTTATCAGTCAATTCAAACACCAACGTTAGAATATTACGAAACTGTTGGAGTTGCTTCGGCAATTCTTGATCAACAATTATTTAAACTGTTAGACCAGCAAGGAAATACATTAGTGCTTCGTCCTGATATGACGGCGCCAATTGCTAGACTCGTTGCGTCATCATTAAAGGAGAAGGCTTTTCCTTTACGCCTTTCTTATCACACAAATCTTTATCGAGCACAGCAAAAAGAAGGTGGTCGTGCTGCTGAATTTCAGCAAATTGGTGTAGAGCTAATTGGAGATGGAACGGCAAGTGCAGACGGTGAAGTGATTGCGTTAATGATTGCTGCATTGAAGAAAGCTGGTTTAAAAGATTTCCAAGTGGCGATTGGCCATATCGGCTATGTAAATGCATTGCTTCTTGATGTTGTTGGAAATGAAGAACGAGCAAATACATTACGTCGTTATTTATATGAAAAAAATTATGTAGGCTATCGTCAGCATGTAAAGAGCTTGTCCTTATCATCAATTGATAAAAGTCGTTTACTCAGCCTGTTAAAGCTACGTGGTGGAAGTGAGAAGATTTCAGAAGCAAAAGAGCTGATTCAGACGGCAGAAGGTGAAAAGGCGTTAAGTGACTTATCAAAGATTTGGGATGTTCTTGAGAGCTACGGAGTAACTGAGCATTTAAAAATTGATTTAAATCTTGTCATGCACATGAGCTATTACACAGGGGTTGTATTTGAAGGGTACGGAAGTCGTCTTGGTGTTCCGTTAAGTAGTGGTGGACGTTATGATGAGTTATTGGAGAAGTTCAATCGTCCTTCTCAAGCGACAGGATTTGGTATTCGTTTAGATCTTTTAGTAGAAGCGATTGGAGCAAAAGGAGAAGATCCTTCTCAAACGTGTATTATTTTTAGTAATGAAAGAAGGAAAGAAGCGATTGCTCTTGCTGTTGAAAAAAGAGAGGCAGGAGAAGCTGTAGTTTTACAGGACTTATCTGGTGTTGAGGATATGGATGAATTTTCAGAGCAGTTTGCTGAAGTTGTATATTGCATTGGGAAAGCGAAGAAGGAGGATGGACAGTGATGAGTGAGCTATTAACGGTAGCAATGCCAAAGGGACGTATTTTTGAAGAGGCCGCTGATATGCTTAGAAAGGCAGGGTATGAATTGCCTGCTGAATTTGATGATTCAAGAAAGCTTATCGTCGATGCTCCTGAAGCTGGAATGCGTTTCATTCTTGCAAAACCAATGGATGTACCGACATATGTTGAGCATGGAGTTGCGGATGTTGGTGTTGCTGGGAAAGATACAATGATCGAGGAAGAGCGAGATGTGTATGAGGTTCTCGATTTAAAAATTAGTGAATGCTATTTAGCAGTTGCGGGCTTACCAGGCTTTAAAAAAGGCGATAATATTGCGCCGAAAGTAGCTTCGAAGTATCCATTACTTGCGACGCGCTATTTTAAAGAGCAAGGAGAACAAGTGGAGATTATAAAATTAAATGGTTCAATAGAGCTTGCGCCACTTGTAGGATTAGCAGACCGAATTGTTGATATTGTCTCCACTGGACGTACACTTAGAGAAAATGGATTAGTTGAGCTTGAGTATATTGAGCCAATTACATCTAGATTAATTGTAAACCCTGTTAGTTATCGTATGAAAGATGCATTGATAGACCAATTAGTCGAGCGGTTGTCAACGATAATTGAGGAGGGTGAATCGTGATGAAAATCATGCGTGTGACAGATGAGGTGAGTCTTAAGAGAAATATTGACTCAGGAACAGAGATGCAACGAGACGCAGTAACAAATATTATCGCTCAGGTTCGTGAACAAGGGGACAAAGCCTTATCAGCATTAACGGAGAAATTTGACGGAGTCTCCCTATCTAACTTTAAAGTGACAAAGGAAGAAATCGAGAAAGCGTACGAAGATATCGATGAGACAATTATGCCTGCTTTACGAGACGCTATCGATAATATACGTGATTTTCATCAACGTCAAAAGCGTCAGTCATGGATGACGACAAAAGAGGATGGGACGATTCTCGGTCAGCAAATTACACCACTTGATTCAGTTGGTTTATATGTACCAGGTGGGACGGCTGCCTATCCTTCTTCAATTATGATGAATGTGATCCCGGCTCAAGTTGCTGGTGTGAAAAAGATAGTCATTGTTTCTCCACCACAAAAGGGTGGAAACCTACCAGCTGGAGTTCTTGTTGCAGCGAATGAGCTTGGAGTAGAAGAAATTTATAAGGTTGGTGGAGCTCAAGCGGTTGCTGCATTAGCTTATGGAACTGAGTCGATTCCCGCTGTTGATAAAGTCACAGGACCAGGTAACATTTTTGTTGCCCTTGCAAAGCGTGCGGTATTTGGTCATGTAGACATTGATATGATTGCTGGACCTAGTGAAATTGTTGTTCTAGCAGATGAAAAAGCAAACCCGGCCTATGTAGCAGCAGACCTTTTATCACAAGCAGAGCACGATAAGCTTGCATCTGCTGTTCTAGTTACTACAAGCCAGGAACTAGCTGAAAAGGTTGCAAATGAAGTAGAAGTACAACTATCTACACTTCCAAGGGAAGAAATAGCGAGAGCTTCAATTGAGGACTATGGAGTAATTTATGTTGTTGATAACCTAGTAGAAGCTGTCGATGTTGTAAATCAGTTAGCTCCAGAACATTTAGAAATACTAACAGAAGAGCCAATGCTTTTAGTAGGGAAAATTCGTCATGCTGGAGCAATTTTTGTTGGGCCTTATAGCTCTGAACCGGTTGGAGACTATTTTGCTGGACCAAATCATGTGTTACCGACAAATGGAACAGCTAGATTTTCTAGTCCATTAAATGTAGATGATTTCACAAAAAAATCGAGTATTATTTCATATAGCAAAGAGGCACTTCTAGCGAATGGTGAGAAAATTATGAGCCTTGCGAGACTTGAGGGACTTGAAGCTCATGCTCGTGCCGTTGAGAAGCGAATGGAGGAAAAGAAATGAGTGAACGTATTTCTAGTATTGAACGTATAACAAACGAAACACAAATCAAACTACAGTTTGCGATTGATGGAGAAGGAAAATCAGAGATCAATTCTCCTGTACCTTTTATGAATCATATGCTTGATTTGTTTACAAAGCATGGTCATTTTGATTTGAAAATCGAGGCGACTGGTGATACAGAAATTGATGATCATCATACAACGGAGGACATTGGAATTTGCTTAGGACATGTCTTAAAAGAGGCTCTTGGTGACAAAAAAGGGATTAAACGCTACGGGAATGCCTTTGTTCCGATGGATGAAACTCTGGCGCAAGTCGTTGTTGATTTAAGTAATCGTCCACATTTAGAGTATCGTGTAGAACTACCGAGTGCGAAAGTCGGTACATTTGATACAGAATTAGTGCATGAATTTTTAGCGAAGATGGCAATTGAAGCAAGAATGAACCTTCATGTCATTGTTCATTATGGGACAAACACACATCATATTATTGAAGCAATTTTTAAAGCGCTAGCTCGTGCCATTGATGATGCGACACAGCTGGACCCAAGAGTTAAAGGGGTTCCGTCAACGAAAGGAATGTTATAGATGATAGGGATCATTGATTATGGAATGGGAAACCTACATAGCGTTAGTAAAGCTTTAGAGCGTTTAGACTTTGAGTATTTTATCTCTGAAAAACCAGAAGAGCTAAAACAGGCAACTGGTTTAATTTTACCAGGTGTAGGCTCATTTCGTGATGCAATGGAGATTTTGCAGAAGGATGGGTTAGCTGATTTTGTTACTAGCTGGGCTAATGATGGTAAGCCACTTTTAGGCATTTGTTTAGGCATGCAGTTGTTATTTGAAGGAAGTGAAGAGAACGGGGAAACGGAAGGATTAAAGCTTTTATCAGGTGTGGTAAAACGATTCTCGGGTGTTACGTCTGATGGCGAGAAGTACAAGGTTCCTCATATGGGCTGGAATCGTCTTCAGTTTCATAATCCAGAGCATTCATTATTAGAAAATGTTGAAAAGGGCCATGTGTACTTTGTTCATTCATATGTCGTGCGAACGGAGGACAAAGAGGTTGTCCTTGCAAGCAGTGACTATGACGGTGAAGTGCCAGCAGTCGTTGGTCGATACAATGTTCTTGGGACACAGTTTCATCCAGAGAAGAGTAGCTCAATTGGGATGAGTATACTACGTAACTTTGGTGCGATCGTAGAGGGGAGAAAATAACAATGAGTTCTTTTATTATATATCCAGCAATTGATATGCGTAACGGGAAATGTGTACGGCTAGTTCAAGGGGATTACAATCAAGAAACGATTTATGGAGATTCGCCTTTTGAGATGGCAAAGCAATTTGCTGAAGATGGTGCTGAATGGATTCATATGGTTGACTTAGACGGAGCAAAAGAGAAAAAGCGTGTCAATCATGAGTTTGTTGTACGTGTCGCAAAGGAACTTGATGCCAAGGTACAAATTGGTGGGGGAATCCGTACAGCTGAGGATGTAGCTTACTATTTGGACAATGGTGTAGACCGAGTAATCTTAGGAAGTGTCGCTGTAAATGCTCCGGACTTCACAAAGGAAATGCTTCAAAAGTATGGAGAAAAAATTGCAATTGGCCTAGATGCTCGTGATGGCTACGTTGCCACAGAAGGCTGGTTAGAAACATCAAAGGTGAAAGCGACTGATCTTGCTAAAGAAATGGCAAGCTACGGTGCGGAAGTGTTTATTTTTACTGATATTTCTCGTGATGGCATGCTTTCTGGACCGAATACGGAAGCAATTGCAGCTCTTGCTGAAGCAACAGGGAAAGAGGTTATTGCATCAGGTGGTGTGAGTAGCCTAGCTGATTTAACTGAGCTTCGTGCTGAGAAGAGTAAAGGTGTAGCAGGGGCTATCGTTGGGAAAGCACTGTACACAAATCAATTTACGTTAAAAGAAGCGCTAAGAGAGGGGAACGAAGATGCTAACTAAACGAATTATCCCTTGCTTAGACGTAAAAGAAGGACGAGTAGTAAAAGGGGTTCAATTTGTAGATTTACGCGATGCTGGGGATCCTGTTGAACTTGCTGCTTTCTATGACGAGCAAGGAGCGGATGAGCTAGTTTTCTTAGATATTTCTGCCTCGCATGAAGGAAGAGAAACGATGGTAGAGGTCGTAGAAGAGGTAGCTGGTAAACTAGCAATTCCTTTTACAGTTGGTGGCGGTATTAATTCTTTAGCTGATATGAAGCGAGTATTACGTGCTGGTGCAGATAAAGTATCCTTGAATACAGCAGCTGTGAAACGTCCTGAATTAATCACAGAAGGGTCAGATTATTTCGGTTCACAATGTATTGTTGTAGCAATAGATGCAAAGTACGATGAGGAGCTTGGCTCTTGGCGTATTTACACTCATGGAGGTCGTACACCAACTGAGTGGGAAGTAACGGATTGGGCGAAAGAGGCAGTTCGTCGTGGTGCAGGTGAAATTCTATTAACGAGTATGGACCAAGACGGGGCGAAAAATGGCTTTAATATCGCTTTAACAAAGGCAGTGAACGAAGCTGTGACTGTTCCTGTAATTGCTTCAGGTGGTGCAGGGGCAAAAGAGCACTTTTACGATGTCTTTACAGAGGCAAAAGCAGATGCAGCATTAGCAGCGTCTATCTTTCATTATAAAGAAACGTCAGTGGCAGAAGTAAAAGCAGACTTAAAAGAAAAAGGGGTTGAAGTACGATGAGCAATGTCCAAATCAAATTTGATGAAAAGGGTCTTGTTCCAGCGATCGTTCAAGATGCAGTAAGTAAAGAAGTATTAACTCTTGCTTACATGAATGAAGATTCCCTACAAAAGTCGATTGAAACGAAAGAAACATGGTTTTATAGTCGTTCACGCCAAGAGCTATGGCACAAAGGAGCAACATCGGGAAACACACAAACGATCATTGATATGAAATATGATTGTGATTCAGATGCAATTGTTGTTCTTGTCGTGCCAGAAGGTCCTGCTTGCCATAAAGGTGTATATAGCTGTTTTGACGAATCATTACTTGGAAATGAGACTAAGTCAATGAGTAATCGTTTTGAGATTATTAACGAGCTTGAACAAACGATTGCCCAACGTGAAGCAGAGCGCCCAGAAGGTGCGTACACTACATATTTATTTGAAAAAGGTGTAGATAAAATCCTTAAAAAAGTTGGCGAAGAGGCTAGTGAAGTCATTATTGCAGCCAAAAACCGTGATAAGGAAGAATTGAAGTGGGAAACTGCTGATCTTCTTTACCATCTATTAGTATTACTTCGAGAGCAAAAGTTACCATTAGATGATGTACTTGCTGTGCTAGAGGAAAGACACAGTTCGAAGGGTAATGACAATGGTTAATGGTTAATGGTTAATGGTTAATTGCGAATTGCTAATAGCGAATTGCAAATTGCAAAATAGAAAACGGAAGCTGAACCTTTGTTCTGCCTCCGTTTTTTAATACAATCAAAACAAACGATCATTAATTAACAATTAAAATTCATAACTCATAACTCAAAATTCAACTTCCCTTTTGGTTTGTAAAATCTTAAATGACAAAATTACTAAATCCATATTTCAACGAAGGAAAAGTGTAGTATACTTGCATTAATAATGATCTAAGTGATGGAGGTACAATTTGTTAGATGGATTTTGAGAGGCACAACAAGAGAGAGAAACTAGGAAGGATTATTCCCTTTTACCAAAATGGTGAGTTCTATTTTAACAAGGGTCTAATTGCATATCAAAAAAAGCAGGTACCAAAGGCTGTTAAGCTAATGGAAACAGCAATTAAGCTGAGTGAGGACGAACCGATGTTCCATTGTCAGCTTGCTGCTGTGTTAAGTGAATTAGGACAATACGAGCGTTCGAATGAAATCCTACAGTATGTACTAGATGAGCTAGACTCAAGTATGGATGAATGTTATTTTTTTATGGCAAATAACTTTGCTTATTTAGGGCTATTTGATAAGGCAGAAGAATCCGCAAAGAAATATATGAGCATTAGTCCTGACGGGGAATTTTCTCACGATTCAGATGATCTTCTTGATTTACTTAAATTTGAAAAAGAAGATGATGATTTAGATGAGGAAGAGGACTTAATTATTGAATATGATTATATATGCCGACTGGTAGAAACGGAAAAGTACGAGCTAGCTATTAAGAGGCTGGAAACGATGATGAACGAGTATCCTACGTTTTGGCCTGCATATAATCATCTATCGACTGTATTATTTGATATTGGACGGAAAGAAGAAGCATTACAGTTGTGTAAAGAGGTACTTGAAAAAGATAAAGGTAACCTAATTGCTCGTTGCAATTTAGCCCAATTTTATTATAAAAATGGTCAAAAAGACGAGGCGGATTCAATGATTCGCTTGCTTATTTGTGTGCTCCCAATCGACTTTGATCATCGCTTTAAAGTGGCGTCAACTCTTTGTATGGTAGGTTATTACGCGGAGGCTCATAAATTATTGCTTCAATTGGAAAAGCGGTTTTATGGACAAAAACCAAGCTTCTTTCGTTGTCTTGCTGTTGCTGCATATCATAATGGTGATATGAAGAAGGCTTTTGCGAGTTGGAAGATCGCTGGTGATTTAGGTGATGGTAAGGCAAAAGAAATACTAACAAAAGAAGAAAATCACTTGCTGACAGAAGCAGATGTATTTTATGACTAATCCCAATCATATGCTGAGCAAATAATTAGACATCATGATAGCGATTCTTTAGGATAGAAAATGGATAGTATATAAAAAGTACGTAAATCGTATCGGTTAGATGTTAGGAGATGTTAATTATGAGTGAAGAAAAAGTATATGACGTTATAATAGCAGGTGCAGGTCCAGCAGGAATGACTGCTGCAGTTTATACGTCACGTGGTAACTTAAGTACAGTCATGCTTGAGCGTGGGGTTCCTGGGGGACAAATGGCAAACACAGAAGAAGTGGAAAACTACCCAGGGTTTGACCATATTTTAGGACCGGAACTATCAACGAAAATGTTCGAACATGCGAAGAAATTCGGTGCTGAATATGCATATGGAGATATTAAAGAAATCGTTGATGAAGGCGAATATAAGCTAATTAAAGCAGGTAGTAAAGAATACAAAGCTCGTGCTGTTATTGTTGCTACAGGTGCAGAATATAAAAAGATTGGTGTACCAGGTGAAAAAGAATTAAGTGGTCGAGGTGTTTCTTACTGCGCTGTTTGTGACGGAGCTTTCTTTAAAAATAAGGAATTAGTCGTAATTGGCGGAGGAGATTCAGCTGTTGAGGAAGCGGTATACCTTACTCGATTTGCTTCAAAAGTAACGATTGTCCACCGTCGTGAAGAATTACGTGCACAAAAAATACTACAAGACCGTGCTTTCAATAATGACAAGGTTGAATTCATCTGGAACCATGTCGTAAAAGAAATTAATGAAAAAGACGGAAAAGTAGGTAGTGTAACTCTAGAAAGTACGGAAAATGGAGAACAACGAGAGTTTGAAACTGACGGTGTTTTTGTTTACATCGGAATGCTTCCATTAAATGAATCTGTTAAAGGCCTCGGGATTACAAATGCTGAAGGTTATGTTGAAACAAACCAAGAGATGGAAACAAAAGTCCCAGGAATCTTTGCAGCAGGAGACATTCGTGAAAAGTCACTACGTCAAATCGTAACTGCAACAGGCGATGGCAGTATTGCAGCTCAAAATGTTCAACATTATATAGAGAGCTTGGAAAAGTAATTATGAATTCTAATTTATGAGTTATGAATTGGCTAAAAGCGGTTGAACTTTGTTCATCCGCTTTTAGAAATTAATTCATAATCGATAACTCATAATTCATAATTAAATTAACATTTCCGTAACTCCATCTTAACTCCTTTGTAACAGTCATGAAATAAAAAAAGGGTAGGATATAGTTAAGTAATTGACCCCCTTTTTTATATATTTACCTTTTGCACGAGCATAGGCTCGTGCCTTTTTTATGCACTCAATATGTTTCGAAAGCATGAAATGGTTTCGTGGCTCTAGTTTCAAAAATCTCCCACACTCTTACAAGAAATTCCCATAGGCTATAATCTATGGCTTCTGTATAATTTAAAGGGTTGTTTGTCCTCTGTTTTTTAGTTTGTGAAACTGTTTTCACTATAGTTTGTATTGAGAAGTATTTTGTTTAGCGTGCGCTCTGATTGTTAGCTTTAAGAAATGGTAGTATACTAACATTAGACGATAACGTGTAAAAATAGCTGTTATGAAACTGAGGTGATGTTGGTGCAAAGAGTAACGAACTGCATTTTAATGAATGAAGATAAAATCTTAATGTTACAAAAGCCACGTCGAGGCTGGTGGGTTGCCCCCGGCGGAAAGATGGAGCCTGGTGAATCGGTGAAAGAATCAGTGAAACGAGAATATCGAGAAGAAACAGGGTTAATGATACAAAATCCTGAAATAAAAGGGATATTTACGATTGTCATGATAGAGGATGACAAAATAGTCTCTGAATGGATGATGTTTACCTTTGTTGCTCGTGATTACGAAGGTAACTTATTGGAACAATCTCCAGAAGGCGATTTAGAATGGAAGAACATAGATGATGTATTAGGATTACGAATGGCAGAGGGAGATAAGTTTATTTTCAAGCACATAATTGACAGCAAAGAACCTCTTCTAGGAACATTCCATTACACACCAGACTTCAAACTATTATCATATAGATTAGAACCAAACGTGGGTTGAGGAGAATTATAAATGCTGAGTGATGAGTTATTAATTAAGAGAGTAATTACGAATGTAGAATTGCAAATGGCAAATTTCGAATAGTTAACAACGCTTTCTAGGTTGGCATATATTTTTCGTGGCAAAGCCACGAAAAATTAGCAATTAGCAATTAGCAATTAGCAATTAGCAATTAGCAATTAGCAATTAGCAATTAGCAATTAGCAATTAGCAATTAGCAATTAGCAATTAGCAATTAGCAATTCATAACTCATAATTCATAACTCATAATTAAAAAACCGGGGGGATTATTTTGACGGACCTTCATGAAGATATTCAAATTGTCATTATCACTGGAATGAGTGGGGCAGGTAAGACAGTGGCGGTTCAGAGCTTTGAAGATTTAGGTTATTTCTGTGTTGATAATCTACCGCCTGCATTAATTCCTAAGTTTGTCGATTTGATTGAAAACTCAGGAGGAAAAATGAACAAGGTGGCTCTCGTCATAGACTTAAGAGGACGTGAGTTTTTTGATCATCTATTTGAGGCAATCGACTCAATTAGTAACTCTTCGAATATAAGTGTGAAGCCACAAATTTTATTTTTAGATGCAAAGGATGCTAAGCTTGTTCAAAGGTACAAGGAAACTCGTCGATCTCATCCTCTTGCTTCGAAAGGGCTTCCGTTAGATGGTATTAAATTAGAGAGAGAGATTCTTGAAGATATTAAAGGGCGTGCACAGCAAATTATTGATACGACTGACTTAAAGCCGATCCAATTACGTGAACGCTTAATTCAACGCTTCTCTTCGGAAGAAAAGCATCCATTTTCAGTAAATATTATGTCCTTTGGCTTTAAATATGGGATTCCAATTGATGCTGATTTAGTGTTTGATGTACGCTTCTTACCAAATCCTCACTATATTGACCATATGAGACCAAAAACGGGACTAGATGAAGAGGTTTCTTCTTACGTATTAAAGTGGACTGAAACACAGCAGTTTATTGAAAAGCTATCAGGGCTTTTACAATACATGCTTCCTCAATATAAGCGAGAGGGTAAGAGCCAGCTTGTAATTGGAATTGGTTGTACTGGTGGTAAACACCGTTCCGTTACACTTGCAGAATACTACGGTGATATTTTTGCAGAGGATTATAAGGTTCATGTCAGTCATCGAGATATTGAGAAAGGAAAGGGAACAGCTCAGTGAAGAAAAAAAATGTTGTCGTTATTGGGGGAGGAACAGGCCTCTCTGTTATTTTACGAGGCTTAAAAACCTTTCCTGTTGATATAACTGCGATTGTCACTGTAGCTGATGATGGGGGGAGCTCAGGGCGATTACGCCAAGAATTAAATATACCGCCCCCTGGCGATGTTCGCAATGTATTAGTCGCGCTTTCTGAAGTAGAGCCATTAGTAGAGCAGTTGTTCCAACATCGGTTCGAAAATGGGAATGGATTATCTGGGCACTCGTTAGGTAATTTATTGCTAGCAGGTATGACATCAATAACAGGAGATTTTGCTAGAGGAATCTCTGAAATAAGCCGTGTACTTAATGTGAGAGGGAAAGTGTTACCAGCTGCGAATCGAAGCATCGTTCTCCATGCTGAAATGACAGATGGAACAATTGTTAGTGGCGAATCGCAAATTCCGTTAGCTAAGAAAAAGATTAAAAGAGTATTTCTAACTCCTGAAAAAATTACCCCATTGCAAGAGAGTCTTAAGGCTATAGAAAAAGCTGATTTGATAGTTATAGGACCTGGAAGTCTCTACACAAGTGTCCTTCCTAATTTACTTGTACCTGGAATCTCAGAAGAGGTAAAGAAGGCAAAGGCTAAGAAAGTGTATATATGTAATGTTATGACTCAACAGGGAGAAACGGATGATTATCGTGCGTCTGACCATGTACAGTCATTAGTGAAGCATTGTGGTGAAGATTTACTGGACTATGTCATTGTTAATAAACAAAAAGTTCCTCATGATATGCTAAAACGTTATGCTTTAGAAGGGGCAGAACCTGTTGTGTATGACGAAGATAATTTATCAAAAATGAAATTATCCATTATGAACGATCAATTTATACAGTATCGTGATTCCGTACTACGACATGATGCTATGAAGGTATCACAAGCACTTATTTCGTTAGTGTAAGATAATGGTTATAGCTCTGCGTCCTTTTCGGTGACGCTTAAACAATTGGATAAAGAAAAAAGGGGTGAGGCTAATGTCGTTTGCTGCAAAGACAAAGAAGGAGCTCACTCAAACTGAAGTGAATGATTGCTGTGCAAAGGCAGAATTAGCTGCATTAATTAGAATGAATGGTTCGTTATCCTTCGGGAATGGTAAGCTAGGCTTAGATATCACAACCGAAAATGCTGCCATTGCACGAAGGATATACGTTTTAATAAAGAAGCTCTATAAAGAAATTCACATAGAACTATTAGTTAGAAAAAAGATGAGATTAAAGAAAAATAATGTCTATTTGGTGAGAATTTCACAGGAAGCTCGCAATTTATTATCAAAATTAGGTATTATAGGTGAAGGATTTACATTTATAAGAAATATCTCTGAAACAATAGTTCAAGATCATTGCTGTAGGCGCGCTTACTTGCGTGGAGCATTTCTTGCAGGAGGCTCAATCAACCATCCAGAGACATCATCTTATCATCTAGAAGTCTTCTCTCTTTACGAAGAGCACAACCAGGCTCTATGCGAACTAATGAATGAGTTTCAGCTCAATGCGAAAACATTAGAGCGTAAGAAGGGATTTATTACGTATATTAAAGAAAGTGAAAAAATCACAGAATTTTTAAATATTATAGGTGCACATCAAGCGTTGCTCTATTTTGAAGATGTTCGTATTATGAAGGATATGAGAAACTCGGTTAATCGTTTAGTTAATTGTGAAACCGCTAACTTAAACAAGACAGTCGGGGCTGCACTTAGACAAGTGGAAAATATTCGCTTTGTTGAGAAGTATTTTGGCTTAGAACGGTTGCCTGATAAATTACGAGAAATAGCTGAACTTCGAGTGCAACATCAAGATGTTACACTTAAGGAGCTAGGTGAGATGGTGGCAAGTGGTAAGGTTAGCAAATCAGGTGTGAACCATCGACTGCGTAAAATTGATGAAATAGCAGAAAGAATTCGATCTGGTGAGAGTATATAGTAAGTGTAAAACCTATTGATGAGGTTCAAATATGATCCTTTTTACTGAAAAGGTGAGTAAAGTAAGTAGTGTAGAATGGAGGGTTAAGCATGATTGAAAAACAAGTAGAAGTTAAATTGAAAACAGGTCTACAAGCGCGTCCTGCAGCTATGTTTGTACAGGAAGCGAGTCGCTTTAGATCGGATATATTTATTGAAAAAGATAACAAAAAGGTCAATGCGAAAAGCATAATGGGAATAATGAGTCTTGCGTTAGGCGTAGGCACAGAGTTCAATCTAGTCATTGAAGGTAATGATGAAGAGGAAGCAATGGAAGCGCTAGTTACGTTTCTAGAAAAAGTATAATGTATCGAAAAGAACCGCTTGGATTTTGCAAAATCCTATGCGGTTCTTTTTGTCTTGTTCAGTGTGCCGGAATGAGTTTAGACGGACTCTGAGTCTGCTATATATGTAAAAATAGATGTTTTGTTGAAGGGAACGGACAAAGGGTCCGTTATAATCTAATAGGAGAGTTATTTTTAAGGATTTTTCTAAGAATAAAGGAACTGTTGACCGGTACATCACGAAAGTTGAATGTTTCTTGGAAATAAAGGAACCGCTGTCCGTTTGTCTACAAGGTACTGCATAATTCAATTCAAATAAAAAAAGCCGAACAAAGTCGGCTTATAAGTAAATATTATTTTTTCGTTGGTTCGATAACAGCGTCAATAAGTCCATATTCTTTTGCTTTTGCAGCAGACATGAAGTTATCACGGTCTGTATCACGCTGGATAACCTCAAGTGGTTGACCAGTACGATCAGCTAAGATTTGGTTTAGCGTTCCACGCATTTCAATGATACGTCTAGCATGGATCTCAATATCAGATGCTTGACCTTGAGTACCACCTAATGGTTGGTGAATCATTACTTCACTATTTGGAAGTGCAAAACGTTTTCCTGGCTCACCAGCTGCTAGTAGGAATGCACCCATAGAAGCTGCCATACCGATACAAATTGTTGATACCTTTGGCTTGATGTGCTGCATTGTATCGTAAATTGCCATACCAGCCGTTATTGATCCACCAGGGCTGTTTATATAGAATGAAATATCCTTCTCAGGATCCTCAGCTGCAAGGAATAGTAACTGAGCAACAATCGAGTTTGCTACGTTGTCGTCTACACCAGAACCTAACATGATAATTCTGTCTTTTAGAAGACGAGAGTAAATATCATAGGCACGTTCCCCGCGGTTCGTTTGTTCAATGACTGTTGGAATTAAATTCATAATTTAGTCCTCCTTTAATTTGGGTTATTTCTCTTATGTACATCATACCTCGATGGTCAAAATAGGTCAAATAATTTACCTTTTGATAAGTTTATCACCAAAAAAAGTAACAAAAAATAACCTACTCTATAATACTATTTCTCTGTTTTCTTTTTAATCCCTCTAACATGTTATCCGAAATCTCTGCATTTCAAACTTTTCGAGGGAAATAATAAGAATTAAATGAAAACAGTAAATTAAAAACTTCTATAAGATACCACTGTTGCAAACGTTTATCAAATTTTAGTGCATCTTAACAGCTTGTAATTCTTAGTTTATGTGGTAATTTAACAAAAATTAATTATAATGGAGAAAAGTAGCTTTTTTAAAATTACTATAGAGGTGAAATTTAATGAACGAACAAAATCCATTAGTAACAAATACACTAATTAAGTATAAAGAAAAACAGTCAATAGAAGAGCTTGCAAATTTCCTTGAAACAATCGCGAAAAAGTTAAAAGAAAATAAAGAATTTACGTTAGTTCAAAATGGGGAAGAAGTTACGGTTCAACCAAGCGCTATGGTAAAAACTGAAATCGAATATACTCAAAAGGGTGACAAGCATTCCTTTGAATTTGAGTTTGACTGGGTTGAAGGAGAAGCGAGAAACGATGGTAAGATGGAGATAAAATAATGTGACAAATCCTTCTTGGAAGGATCTTGTCCTTTACAGGTACTTGAAAGTTTCTTTACAATAATAACTAAGTAGAAGAATGTAGACAGGGATTGTTTCGTATGTATTAAAGTAAGCGTTTACATTACCGCAGCCGCGTATATTTATAAAAGGGGAGATTTAGTATGAAAATGGATTTTGGCTTATATCAACAGCAAACAACAAGCCTTTATATGACGCAACAATTACGCCAAGCCATTTCGTTATTGCAGCTCTCTACACTAGATTTAGTTACATTTGTTAAGGAACAGGCGATTGAAAATCCTCTTATTGAATTAAACGATGAGATGCCTCAAGAGAGTGGTACAACAGTTATTGATAGAGAGGAAATAAGTCAGGATGCGAGACCCTATGAAGGGGACATTCAACCGTCACCCTTTGATTTTATCTGTAATGGTAGAATTGGTTTAACGGAGCACCTTATAAACCAGATTCGATTATTACCATTAAAGAAAAAGGAAATTCCGTTCGTAGAGTATATTGCTTTAAGTGTTTCAGATGATGGGTATATACATCGAACAGTAGAAGAGTTGGCAGAGGAATTACATTTATCAGTTGAGGAAACAGAGAAGTGTTTGGGAATTATACAATCTCTAGAACCAGTAGGTGTGGGCTCACGCAATTTACAAGAGTGTTTGTTAATTCAATTAAGGCATCGGGAGGAAAGAAACTTTCTAACAGAAATCATTGTTGAAGACTATTTAGATTTATTAGCGGAGAAAAGGTGGAAAGAAATTTCAAAAAGTTTATCCGTTACAATGCATGAGATACAAGAGGTATACGATGAAATTCAACAATTGGAACCGAGGCCTGGTTCCAATTTTGGAAATGAACCGACGAAATTTATTATTCCTGATGTGTCAATTGAACTTGTAGAAGGTGAGCTTATTGTCATAGTTAATGACGATTACTTACCGACGATTTCAATGAGTCGAGAGTATCGCCATATGTTAAAGGGGAAGGGAAAAACTGAGGAAGTTCAATTTGTGAAGGATAAGTATGAGCATATGCAATGGCTTGTAAAGAGTATTCAGCAACGTCAACAAACACTTTATCGAGTGACGCAAGCGATTGTAAAACACCAGCGTGAATTTTTCTTTCATGGCGCAGAATCATTAAAGCCGATGACTTTAAAGCAAATTGCTGAAGAACTTGATATTCATGAATCTACTGTTAGTCGTACGACGACAAATAAGTATGCTCAAACACCTCGAGGATTGCTAGAGCTCAAATATTTCTTTAGTAGTAGCCTTGCAAATGAGGAGAAGTCTACTGTATTTATTAAAGAGTTAATTAAGGACATGGTAAGAGATGAAGATAAACGAAAGCCTTTATCGGACCAAAAGATTGTAAAGAAATTGCTTGAGGAGCAGAATATTCATATATCTCGTCGTGCTATTGCAAAATATCGAGAAGAGTTAAATATTCCATCGTCCTCAAAAAGAAAAAGGTTTGAATAACGGAGGAAAAAGTGAAAATACTAACAGTAACATTTTATTCAAAAGAAAATTGTTGTTTGTGTGATGAGGGTTTAGATATAGTTGAAGAACTACAAGAAGAATATCCATTAACAATAAATGTTGTTGATATTTATAAGGATGACGCTCTTCTGGAGAAATACCAAATCATGATTCCTGTCGTTGAAGTTGATGGAGAGGAAGTAGACTTTGGCATTTTGTCAAAAGAAAAAATAAGAAAACGTTTACTTTCGTTAATAGGTTAATTAACGCTTGTGCATTGATCATTTCCTTGATAAAATGAACTCGAAGATAAGGTAATGGTCTTTTTTTTCACCCTATCGGGACGAAAAATGTCACATAGGGACATTGTGTGACCCTATGTGACTATGACCTCTGTAATGGTAAGGAGATCTTTCAATGCGATTATTATTAGACATTCAGAAAAAATTATTACCAGATGTACTAGATATCATGGTGAAGAGATTTCGGATATTACAATTTATTCGACTAATGGAGCCAATCGGTCGTAGAAGCCTATCTTCTAGTTTGGATATTTCAGAACGTGTTTTGCGAAGTGAAGTTACTTTTTTGAAAGAACAAGGTTTGCTTAACGTAGCTTCAGCTGGTATGAGTCTTAGTAGCGAAGGGAAAACGTTATTACTTCAACTAGAAGAAGTAATGAAAGAACTATTAGGTTTGAAAGTTTTAGAACAACGTCTTTCGGAAACATTACAAGTAGATCAAGTGATAGTACTACCCGGTAATAGCGATGAGTTTCCATGGGTTAAGAAAGAAATGGGAAGAGCATGTGTGGCAATGTTAAAAAAGAAATTTCAAGAAAATGATGTTGTTGCGGTGACAGGCGGGACTACTCTTGCTTCGGTAGCTGAGATGATGACACCAGAAAGTAGCGAGGTAACTTTTGTACCTGCTCGTGGTGGAATCGGTGAACAAATGGAGAATCAAGCGAATACAATAAGTGCACGCATGGCTCAAAATGCGGAGGGGAGTTATCGTCTCCTTCATGTACCAGACCAATTGAGTGAAGAAGCATACTTATCATTAATTTCTGAGCCATCAGTTAAAGAGGTTATCGAGTTAATTAAAGCCTCTAGTATCGTTATCCATGGGATAGGAGAAGCTACTACTATGGCTTCAAGAAGAGGATCGCCTGAATCAATTATAAAAAAAATAAAAGCTGAAAAAGCAGTTGCAGAAGCTTTTGGTTATTATTTTGATAAATCAGGAGATATTATTCACAGGGAACGAACGATAGGCTTACAGCTTGAAGATCTAAACGAAGAAAAATATGTAATTGCAGTTGCAGGTGGGACGTCAAAAGCAGAGGCGATTTCTGCTTATATGAATTACCGACCTAGCCATGTTCTCATAACAGATGAGGCTGCTGCAAAGACTTTATTGAATGTAAGAGTATAGGTGAACAAAGGGTAGCTCTAAATGATGCTCACGTCTTCAAGTGAACAACCCTTTTCAATAATAAATAAAATTTTTTTTACACTTAGGGAGGAATTTTTTAATGGCAACTAAAGTAGGTATTAATGGATTTGGACGTATTGGACGTATTGTATTTCGAGCAGCGATGGAAAACCCTAATGTAGATGTAGTGGCGATTAATGACTTAACTGATGCTAATATGTTAGCTCATTTATTAAAATATGACTCTGTTCATGGAACATTCAATGCTGAGGTATCTGTAAATGGAGAGAACTTAGTAGTTAATGGACAAGAGATTCAAGTAACAGCTGAGCGTAACCCTGCAGATTTAAAATGGGGAGAGTTTGGTATAGATGTAGTTGTAGAAGCGACAGGTCGCTTTACATCTCGTGAAGATGCTTCTAAACATATTGATGCTGGAGCTAAAAAAGTTATCATTTCAGCACCTGCTTCAAATGAAGACATTACAATTGTATTAGGTGTTAACGAAGAAAAGTATGATGCAGCGAGTCACCATGTTATTTCAAATGCATCTTGTACAACGAACTGCTTAGCACCATTTGCGAAGGTTCTTAACGATAACTTTGGTATTCGCCGCGGTATGATGACAACAGTTCACTCATACACAAATGACCAACAAATTTTAGACTTACCACATAAAGATTACCGTCGTGCTCGTGCTGCGGCTGAATCAATTATCCCTACTACGACAGGTGCAGCAAAAGCAGTTGCATTAGTATTACCTGAGTTAAAAGGGAAGCTTAACGGTGGTGCAATGCGTGTTCCGACACCGAATGTATCTCTTGTAGATTTAGTAGTTGAGTTAGATAAAGATACGACAGCAGAAGAAATTAATGCGAAATTCAAAGAAGCTGCAGAAGGTCCGTTAAAAGGAATTCTAGCTTATAGTGAATTACCTTTAGTTTCTAAAGACTACAATGGTTGCCCTATGTCTTCAACTGTTGATGGCTTATCAACAATGGTAATGGAAGGAAATATGGCAAAAATTATTTCTTGGTACGATAACGAAGCAGGCTATTCGTATCGTGTAGTAGATTTAGTTGAATATATTGCTAAACAAGGACTATAATCATCTATAGTGAAAATGTTGGTAGAGGAGGAGGAAGTCACCATGAATCCTCGCTCCTCTTTCTTCTTTTCCTTATTATTTAACCTGAGGGGGATCACTTAAAATGAACAAGAAAACAGTTCGTGACGTAGAGCTACAAGGAAAAAAGGTTTTTTGCCGTGTGGACTTTAATGTGCCTATGAGTAATGGTGAAGTAACAGATGATACGCGTATTCGTGCGGTTCTTCCGACGATTCAATACCTGATTGAACAAGGAGCTAAGATTATTTTAGCTAGTCACCTTGGTCGTCCAAAAGGGGAAGTTGTGGAAGAATTACGTCTTGATGCGGTAGCAAAACGACTAAGTGACTTGCTAGCAAAAGAAGTAACGAAAACAGATGAAGCTTATGGTTCTGAGGTTAATGACTCTATTTCAAACTTGAACAATGGTGATGTACTTCTTTTAGAAAATGTTCGTTTCTATCCAGGAGAAGAAAAGAACGATGAAGCGTTAGCAAAGGAATTTGCAGCACTTGCGGACCTTTATGTAAATGATGCATTCGGTGCCGCTCACCGGGCGCATGCTTCGACTGAAGGGATTGCTCAGCACATTCCAGCGGTGGCAGGCTTCCTTATGGAGAAAGAACTAGAGGTACTTGGTAAGGCTCTATCAAATCCAGAGCGCCCTTTCACTGCGATTATTGGTGGAGCAAAAGTAAAGGACAAAATCGGTGTAATTGATAACCTTTTAGATAAGGTTGATAACTTAATCATCGGTGGTGGACTAGCTTATACTTTTACAAAGGCAAAAGGCTATGAAATCGGGAAATCTTTATTAGAAGAAGATAAGATTGATTTAGCTAAGTCTTTTATCGAAAAGGCTGAAAAGAAAGGTGTTAAATTCTACATGCCTGAGGATGTTGTCATAGCTGATGAATTTTCTAGAGATGCGACAACTCAAGTAGTAGATGTAGATTCAATTCCAGCTGATTGGCAAGGGCTCGATATTGGTCCAAAAACATGCGATACATATCGTGAAGTCATCCTGAATTCAAAGCTTGTACTTTGGAATGGACCTATGGGTGTATTTGAATATGAAGCTTTTGCTAATGGAACAAAATCAGTAGCAGTTGCCTTAGCTGATGCGGACGACGCTTATACTGTTATTGGTGGTGGGGATTCTGCTGCAGCTGTAGAGAAGTTCAACTATGCTGATAGCATGAGCCATATTTCTACTGGTGGAGGAGCTTCTTTAGAGTTTATGGAAGGAAAAGACCTTCCAGGTGTAGTGGCTCTTAATGATAAATAACTTATAAGAATTCATTCATACTGATACGGGGTGTAAAAAAATGCGTAAACCAATTATTGCTGGAAACTGGAAAATGAACAAAACGTTACAGGAGGCTGTATCATTCGTTCAGGAAGTAAAATCAACAATTCCAGCTTCTACTAGTGTTGATTCAGTTGTTTGTTCTCCTGCATTATTTTTAGATGCATTAGTAAAAGAAACAGAAGGAACAGAATTGAAAATTGGTGCACAAACGATGCACTTTGAAGAAAGTGGGGCATTTACGGGAGAAGTAAGTCCTGTTGCTCTACAAGATATCGGTGTTTCTTATGTCATCATTGGTCATTCAGAGCGTCGTGAAATGTTTGCTGAGACTGATGAGACAGTAAATAAAAAGGTTCATGCTGCATTTAAACATTCTTTAGTACCAATTATATGTTGCGGTGAAACGTTAGAAGAGCGTGAAGCGGGTAAAACAAATGAGTTAGTAAAAGGACAAGTTGAAAAAGGTCTTGAGGGCTTATCTGAAGACCAAGTAAAACAGCTTGTGATTGCTTATGAGCCAATTTGGGCTATCGGTACAGGAAAGTCTTCGTCTTCAGCGGAAGCAAATGAAACGTGTGCACATATTCGTTCAGTTGTATCAGCTAAGTTTGGTGAGGAAGCAGCAAATGCTGTTCGCATTCAATACGGTGGAAGTGTAAAACCTGAGAATATTGCCGAGTATTTAGGTCAGTCAGATATTGACGGTGCTCTTGTTGGTGGAGCAAGTCTTGAGCCTAGTTCGTTCGTACAGCTATTGGAGGCAGAAAAATGAGTCAAAAGCCAGTCGCAATGATCATACTTGATGGGTTTGCCCTTCGAGATGAAACAAAGGGGAATGCAGTTGCACTAGCCAAAAAGCCGAACTTCGATAGGTATTGGGATAAATACCCACATACGACGTTAAAAGCATCAGGCGAAGCAGTTGGTCTACCAAAGGGACAAATGGGGAATTCGGAGGTTGGGCATCTTAACATTGGTGCTGGCCGTATTGTTTACCAAAGCTTAACTAGAGTGAATATGTCTATTCGTGAAGGTGAGTTTTTTGAGAATGAAACGTTCCTAAATGCGATACGACATGTAAATGAGAAGGATAGTAGTCTTCATTTATATGGACTGTTATCAGATGGTGGTGTACACAGTCATATTGAGCATTTATTTGCTTTACTTGAGTTAGCGAAAAAAGAAAATGTAAAGCAAGTATATATTCATGGCTTTTTAGATGGTCGTGATGTAGGTCCGACTTCAGCTGAAGTTTATATTCGTGATTTACAGAATAAAATTGACGAATTAGGTATCGGTAAAATTGCATCGATTCATGGTCGCTACTATGCAATGGACCGTGACAGACGTTGGGATCGTGTTGAAAAATCCTATCGTGCAATGGCCTATGGAGATGGTCCTACATATAAAAGTGGACTAGAAGTTCTAGAAGACTCTTATAATAATGAAATTCACGATGAGTTTGTTGTTCCGTCAGTAATCACAGATGAAGGTGGAAACCCAGTAGGGAATATTGAGGACAATGATGCAATCATATTCTTTAACTTCCGACCGGACAGAGCAATCCAAATGTCACAGGTATTCACAAATGAAGACTTTCGTGGCTTTGATCGTGGAGACAAGCATCCTAGAGACCTTCACTATGTGTGCCTGACACATTTTAGTGAAACAGTTCAAGGGTACGTAGCATTCCAACCAACAAATTTAGATAATACATTAGGAGAAGTTGTCTCTCAGCAAGGCTATAAGCAATTACGGATTGCAGAGACAGAAAAATATCCTCATGTGACATTCTTTTTTAGTGGAGGACGTGAAGAGAAGTTTCCTGGTGAAGAGAGAATTTTAATTGATTCACCAAAGGTAGCAACTTACGACCTTCAGCCAGAAATGAGTGCTTATGAGGTAACAGATGCGTTAGTTGCAGAAATTGAAGCAGACAAGCATGATGTTATTGTTCTTAATTTTGCTAATCCGGATATGGTCGGTCATTCAGGTATGGTTGAACCAACAGTCAAAGCAGTTGAAGTAACAGATGAATGCTTAGGTAGAGTTGTTGATGCCATTGTGGCAAAAGGTGGAGCTGCTATTATTACTGCCGACCATGGAAATGCGGATGAGGTATTGACTGTTGATGATAAGCCAATGACGGCACATACGACAAATCCAGTTCCTGTGATTGTAACAAAAGAAGGCTTAGAATTAAGAGAAGACGGAATTCTTGCAGATTTATCACCGACATTGCTGTCACTTTTAGGTGCTGAGCAACCGAAGGAAATGACAGGGAAGACGTTGGTGAAGTAATTAATTGAGGGTATAAGAGACTAAAAAAGTAATGACTTCGAAGTAAAAAGAAAATGCAACGGAGCATATTCGAAGAAGGCAATGGCTGCACACGCTGCGCGCCTATTATGAGAAAACCACTCGTAATAGGCTTAAAATAAGGCAGCGGTTGACTCGGATTGAGAGTAATCTTTAGTGCATTCAGGGAGAGCAATGGCTTCGTACGCTGCACGTCTTTTAAGAGAAAACCACTCATGAAAGACTAAAAACAAAGCAGCGACTACAAAGTAGAATGAAGTTGACTCGGGGAAGGCAATGGCTGCACACGCTGCGCGCCTATTATGAGAAAACCACTCATAATAGGCTTAAAATAAGGCAGCGGTTACGCTCATTGCATTGCAAAATAAAAAAAGTAAAAATCAACTTTTTTATTTTGCAGGAGTTTTGACAATTTTCGCGAATGAATTAGGTGCACTTATCGTACGCTATGTTTGATTAAAGAATTTGTTCAAAAAGGTCGGATTTTACCTTTTTGAACAAATTCGAGGCAATGAGCGTAGCCGCTGTATTCTTTTAAAAGCCTTGCTAGGAGTGGTTTTCTCCTAGTAAGGCGCACAGCGCGCGAAGCCATTGCCACTACTTTTTGAACATGCTCTTAAAGTGTAAAATCTATTGGTTTTAAATAAAAAGGAGATGAAAATTATGACGATTATTGCTGATGTGTATGCACGTGAAGTCTTAGACTCTCGTGGTAATCCAACAGTTGAAGTAGAAGTTCATCTAGAGTCTGGAGCTATGGGTCGTGCGTTAGTTCCAAGTGGTGCTTCTACAGGCGAATACGAAGCTGTTGAGCTTCGTGACGGTGGAGACCGTTATATGGGGAAAGGTGTTCTTAAAGCAGTTGAGCATGTGAACGAAGACATTGCTCCTGAGTTAGTTGGTTTTGATGCTCTTGACCAAGTTGGGATCGACCAATTACTTATTGAATTAGATGGAACTAGTAACAAAGAAAAATTAGGTGCTAATGCAATCCTTGGAGTTTCTATGGCGGTTGCACATGCTGCTGCAGATGCTTTAGATTTACCATTATACGTTTATCTTGGCGGATTCAATGCAAAACAATTACCAGTACCAATGATGAACATCTTAAATGGTGGAGAGCATGCTGATAACAACGTGGACATTCAAGAGTTCATGGTTATGCCAGTAGGAGCTGAAAACTTCAGTGAGGCTCTTCGTATGGGTACTGAAATTTTCCACAACCTTAAAGCTGTTCTTAAAGGAAAAGGCTACAACACGGCTGTAGGTGATGAAGGTGGTTTCGCGCCGAACTTAGCTTCAAATGAAGAAGCTCTTCAAACAATCATGGAAGCCATTGAAAAAGCAGGGTACAAGCCTGGTGAACAAATTATGCTTGCAATGGATGCAGCTGCTTCTGAAATGTATGAAGACGGTAAGTACCACTTAAAAGGAGAAGGTGTAGTAAAAACTTCTCAAGAAATGGTGGAATACTATACTAATTTAGTTTCTAAGTACCCAATCATCTCAATTGAAGATGGACTTGACGAAAACGACTGGGATGGATGGAAGAAGCTTACGGATGCACTAGGTGATAAAGTACAGCTTGTAGGTGACGACTTATTCGTAACAAACACTGCAAAGCTTTCTGAAGGTATTGAAAAAGGAATTGGTAACTCAATTCTTATCAAAGTTAACCAAATCGGTACATTAACTGAAACATTTGATGCGATTGAAATGGCAAAACGTGCAGGTTACACAGCGGTTATCTCTCACCGTTCAGGTGAAACAGAAGATGCTACAATTGCTGATATTGCCGTAGCAACAAACGCAGGACAAATCAAAACAGGTGCACCTTCACGTACTGACCGTGTAGCAAAATACAACCAATTACTACGTATTGAAGATGGTTTAGCTACAATTGGTCAATATGGGGGACGTAAAGCGTTTTATAACCTTAATAAGTGCAATTAAGAATTATTGGTTATGAGTTATGAATTTAAGTGCGAATTGCAAATGTAGAATTGCAAATTGCAAAACGTTTTAAGTATGTATGGAGTTTTCAGGGGACTTCATGCTTACTGAATAATATTTGAGGTAGAGTCTTCAGGGGGCTCTATCTTTTTTAATTATGAGTTACGAGTTATGAGTTATGAATGGAAAACATAATTTTACCTATAATAAAATAAACTGACTTGCAAAATATAGAGATGGTTTATTACTTCTCTTTAAAAATTCATAACTCATACCTCATCATTCATAATTAACAACCCCCCTTGTACTCACACTTCTCTTGTGGTAAATTAGAAGGTAGTGTGAACTGTTTTTTTGGAGGTGGATTTAGTGCAAACATTAGCTTTTGTACTATTAATTGTTGTATCAATCGCTTTAATCGTAGTTGTCTTACTTCAATCTGGACGTAGTGCTGGTCTTTCTGGGGCTATCTCTGGTGGAGCAGAGCAAATAATCGGTAAGCAAAAAGCACGTGGTATTGATGCGTTTTTAAGTAAAGCGACAGTTGTTCTTGGGGTGTTGTTTTTCTTACTAACAATTGCAGTTGCGTATCTTATCTAACAAGATAAATGAAGAGCGGATGAAGAAGTGGTGAGCAGAGCAGCTTACTGCTTTTTTTATTTGTTTTGAATTGCAAGGTCAGATTCAAGAGTAACCTTCCTTTCAAGTGGGAATAATGCAAATATATATACATGATATTAGGGAATATTTATCCTTTTCAGTGGATTTTTACATATGATTGTGCTACTTTTGAGGATAGCAATCAAAGACAGAGAGTAAATAGGAAGTGATTGAACATGAAAATAGTAGCACCGAAGCCGTTTACATTTGAAGGAGGCAAACGAGCTGTTCTATTGTTACATGGCTTTACAGGCAATACAGCGGATGTACGAATGCTCGGACGTTTTTTACAAGAGAGAGGGTATACGTGTCATGCTCCATTGTACAAAGGTCATGGGGTTCCACCGGAGGAATTACTTATGGCTGGGCCAGAGGATTGGTGGGAAGATGTACGTCAAGGGTACGAGCTTTTGAAAGATGAAGGATATGAAGAGATTGCCGTTTGCGGTTTATCTCTTGGAGGGGTATTTTCCTTAAAAGTAGGATACACTTTACCTGTAAAGGGAATTGTCCCAATGTGTGCACCGGCTATTACGAAGGCTGAGGGCTTGAAGTATCAAGGGATTGTAGACTACGCTCAAGATTACAAAAAACGAGAGCAAAAGTCTGAGGAACAAATTAAAGCTGAAATGGAAAAATTTAAAGAAACACCAATGGAATCTCTGAAGGACTTGAAAAACTTAATAGAAGATGTTCGTGAAAATCTAGATTATATTTATAATCCTGTATTCGTCATACAAGCGAGACACGATGAAACAATAGATAGTGAAAGTGCTAATATTATTTATGACAATGTCGAGAGTGAAAAGAAAGAAATCAAATGGTACGAGGAATCAACACATGTCATTACACTAGGCAAAGAAAAAGAACAGCTACATGAAGACGTGTATCAGTTCTTAGAAAGTCTAGAGTGGACAGTTTGATTAATTATGAATGATGAGTTATGAGTGATGAATTTATAATTCATAACTAGTAATTTGTAATTGCTCTTAAAATAGGAAGGAGTGTTGGTATGAGTGAGAAACGTGTAGAGCAGCTTCTCTCGTTTATGAAAGAGGAAGCGTACAAACCATTATCCGTTACAGAGCTTGAAGAGGCTTTTGGATTAAAGGACTCAAGTGAATTTAAGGAGTTTGTTAAGGTATTGAATCAAATGGAGGAGTCAGGACAGATTGTTCGGACTCGTAATAACCGCTATGGTGTTCCTGAGAAAATGAACCTTGTGAAAGGGAGAGTACAAGGGAACGCAAAAGGTTTTGCTTTTATCATTCCTGAAGAATCTGGTGAAAAAGATGTTTATGTTAATCAGGGTGATTTAGAAGGGGCGATGAATGGGGATATTGTTCTCGTTCGTCTACACCAAAAGTCAACAGGTTCAAGACCTGAGGGGAAAGTAATTAAAATCATTGAGCGTCGTGTTACGGATGTAGTAGGGACGTTCGTAGATAATGAGCAATACGGTATTGTTATTGCTGATGATAAGCGTATCCCAAATGATATTTTTATCCCTAAAAATGCTGACAAAGGTGCAGTAGATGGTCACAAAGTTGTTGTGAAAATTAAGAAATACCCTGAAGGAAGAATGTCTGCTGAAGGTGAAGTTATTGAAGTTTTAGGTCATAAAAATGATCCAGGCATCGATATTTTATCTATCATTTATAAGCATGGTTTACCACAGGCATTTCCTGAGGAAGTTACTTCTCAAGCTGAGGGTGTGCCAGATCAAATTGATCCAGCTGAAATTAAAAACCGTCGGGATTTAAGAGACCAAACAATTGTAACAATTGATGGTGCTGACGCGAAGGACTTAGATGATGCTGTCAATGTTGAGCGATTAGAAAATGGGAACTACAAGCTAGGTGTTCATATTGCTGATGTTACCTACTATGTAAGAGAAGGTTCTCCAATAGACAGAGAAGCTGCAGAGCGTGGGACAAGTGTATACTTAGTCGACCGAGTAATCCCGATGATACCTCATCGCTTATCTAATGGGATTTGTAGTCTAAATCCACAAGTAGACCGACTTACATTATCATGTGAGATGGAAATTAATCCTGAAGGACAAGTTATTAAGCATGATATTTTCCAAAGTGTAATTCGAACTACGGAAAGAATGACATATACCGATGTAAGGAAGATTTTATTAGAAGAGGATGAAGAGGTAACAAAACGATATGAGCCTCTAATTCCGTTCTTCAAAGACATGGAAGAGCTTGCAGCTATTTTACGTAAAAAACGATTTGGGCGTGGTGCAATTGACTTTGACTTTAAAGAAGCGAAAGTTCTTGTAGATGAGGAAGGAAAGCCACAGGATATTGTGATAAGGGAGCGTTCTGTAGCTGAGAAGCTGATTGAAGAATTTATGCTTGCTGCAAATGAAACGATAGCTGAGCATTTCCATTGGATGAAGCTACCGTTTATGTATCGTATTCATGATGACCCAGATGCAGAGAAGCTAGGGAAGTTTTTAGAATTCATCACGAACTTTGGCTATGTTGTACGTGGAAATGCAAATACAGTCCATCCTAGAGCGTTACAGGAGCTATTAGATGAAGTTCGAGGTAAACCAGAAGAGACGGTAATTAGTACGGTCATGCTTCGATCAATGCAACAGGCAAAATATGACCCAGAGAGTCTGGGGCACTTTGGTTTATCTACTGAATTCTACACTCACTTTACGTCACCGATTCGTCGTTATCCGGACTTAATCGTTCATCGCTTAATTCGAAAGTATTTAATTCAGAACAAAGTGGATGAAGAGACACAACAAGAATGGAATGAGAAGCTACCATTAATTGCGAAGCATTCTTCTGAAATGGAACGCCGTGCAGTTGAAGCAGAACGTGACACTGATGCATTGAAAAAAGCGCAATACATGGAAGATAAAATTGGTGAAACGTTCACTGGTATGGTTAGTGGTGTAACCAATTTCGGTATTTTCGTCGAGCTTGAAAATACAATTGAAGGGTTAGTGCATGTATCAAACCTAACAGACGATTACTATCATTATGATGAAAAGCAATATGCGATGATCGGTGAGCGAACAGGTCATGTTATACGTATTGGTGATGAGCTAGAAGTTCGCTGTATCAATGTAAATGTGGACGAAGTGTCAATTGATTTTGAAATTGTCGGTATGAAGGATAACAAGCGTGAGCGACCGCAAAAGCCAAAAATCATTGTAGGTGGCAAACGCAATCCAAAACCACAAAGAAAAGATGGGCAAGAAGAAAAAGATCCGAAAAAGAAAAAGAAGAAAAAGAACAAACCGTACTACGAAAATGCTCCTAAGAATAAGCGTAAAAAAGGTAAGAAGAGCAAGGGGTAAAGAAGAGCAATTGTTAATGGTTAATTGACAATTGTTAATTATGGATGCTGAATTATGATTTATTAATTTAGGGTGAGCCTGTGGCTTGCCTTTTTTTTTGAGGAAATCTAGTTAGAAAGATAATGTAGTGTATAAAAGTATAATCTGTTGGGAACAAAGGTAGGTGAGATGAAAAGGAGGTAAGGATTAATGAATAAAATGAAACTAGTAGTTGCTGGGGTATTCTTAGGTTCTATTTTAGTTGGATGTTCTGATAATCAGGAGGAAGAACCTGAGGCAACTGAAACAATTGCTGAAGTAGATGAACAAGAGGAACATGCTCATGGGCATGATATGGAGAGAGTGCCTGAAGAATGGGCGAATGAAGACAGTGTAAATCATGATATTGATTATACATATGAATTGACATTGGATGAACGTGTATTGACTTTTGATATTGAAACGATAAACCTAGAGCTGTCTGCTGAGAACTATGGAGTGAAAAATGTGGACGGGGAAGGGCATGCACATATTTGGTTGAAAAAAGAGGGAGAAAAGGTAGGGACTCGAATTGGTGTGAAAGAAAATCATTTTACAAAAGAACTTGACCTTGAAGAGTTTCCTCCTGGCAAGTATGAAGTAGAAGTAGAGCTTGCTGAAAACAATCATACACCAATTCCAGGCACACAAAGGAAAGAAAAGACAATAATAATTGAAGAGTAATTATCGAGAGAGGCTGGGACAAAAGGTCAAAAGACCTTTTGTCCCAGCCTCTATAATTCCATACAAGAAGAAATTAAATTAGTAGCTCTCATTCGCATTCCCTGCTAATTATTGTTATAATGATTAAATGAAATGAAAGCAGAGGAGGCAATAATATGGCGAAGTCGACCGAGGGGAAAGTTGTAGCTCAAAACAAAAAAGCAAGACATGATTATTTTATTGAAGAAACATACGAAGCAGGCATTGTATTGACTGGAACGGAAATAAAGTCTGTACGTGGTGGTCGTGCTAATATTAAAGATGCCTTTGCTAGAATTCAAAATGGTGAAGCTTTTTTAATTAATGCTCACATTAGCCAATATGAACAAGGAAACCGTTACAATCATGATCCGGATCGAACGAGAAAGCTATTGCTTCATAAGAAACAAATTAGCCAGCTAATTGGTCAAACACGCGAAAAGGGATATTCGTTAATTCCATTAAAGATTTATATTAAAAATGGGTTTGCTAAAGTTTTAATTGGTCTTGCAAAGGGTAAAAAGAATTACGATAAGAGAGAAACATTGAAAAAGAAAGATGCAAAGCGTGAAGTAGAGCGCGCATTCAGAGACAGTCAAAAGATGTAATGTGTAATACAGAAACTGGAATTTGAATTTCTCCATGAATGTGTTATAATAAAAATGTACCAAGGCAAGCATACAACTTCATATGCGCTATAAGCCAAACATCTTCCATCGTATTCGTTCAATTAAGTTTGAACAATACCTATTATATGGGGACGTTTTGGATTCGACAGGGATAGTTTGAGCTTAAGTTGCGAGTCGAGGGGGTCGGCCTCGTTAAAACGCCAACGCCTATAACTGGCAAAGAACAAAACAACTTCGCTTTAGCAGCCTAGTCTGCTAGCGGTTCCGCCCTCCATCGCCCATGTGGTAGGTAACGGGACTCACTCTTAGTGGGCTACGCCGGATCTCACCGTCTGAGGGAAAAGGAAGAGAACAACCAGACTAGCGTCACAGAAGCCTGTTACTGGGCTGAAGTGATTGCGAAATGCTAATACAGTAACTACACTCGTAGAAGCTTAAGTGCCAATGTTTCTGGACGTGGGTTCGATTATGGAAATAGTCGCCTTGTGTGGTAACATACAAGTGAAAACTTGGCTTTATCGATGAAGTCTACGTCACCTTCGTGATAAGGTAACATCGAGCGGTATGTGGAGTAATCCAACAGCCGTGTATCGACTTATAGGCTGCCTAACATTAGGTAGTACTAGGATGCAGAATTCTATCTGGTACGATAAATTTATATTCTGTATAATACGCCAAGGGACTTGATAATCTCAAGTTCAAGATATAGTCAGTGCCATTGCGAAAGCATGGAATTACATGTCCCACCGTCTCCACCAATACATATATTGGTGGTTTTTTTGTGTTTAAATTTTAAAAAAGCTGTCTTCGAAAAGTTTTTTCTGAAGTAGAGTGGTTCTATTATACTTACCATTTCTTAGAGTGACACGGTCATAGTTTTCTAAGATATGAATTGCTCTTTTAAGTTTTTTGGGTATTTTTAAGATGGGTATGATAAATTTAAGAGTCCATCTATAATACCAGCAATATATGTTGCATCAGTATCTTTCATCTAAGTGGTTCATCTCCTTTCTTGGGAACGTATGTTTTATATTTCTTTTCCTCATATTATAATTGTTTGAATTTTACTTCACAAGAATTTTTTAGCTGTCATAGAAAAAATATTTTTTAAATTTTTGGTTATATTTATTTAGGTATTTTCATGATTTTTACTTCTTTAATTAACGTTTAAATGATCGAAAAATCCGTAGTTAATGCTATAAAGAGGCTGGAATAAAAGGTCTGCTTGACCTTTTATTCCATAGTGAGTTTACGAAGGTCGTTATCAAGAACATTGTTGAATGCCTTCTTATTTATTAAATGAATTAGCTTGGTAAATATACACATTCTACTAGTTATTAGTAGAATGTGTATATTTTTTATTGGAGCCTTTACAAGATATACGAACCAAAAAATAGTCTGAATATATAAAATATTTTATATAAAAAGTTTTGTATAAAAAGTTATGGTAAAATAGCCATTGTGCATTTCTACTATTATTGTGTTGTTTATTATAAATCTAAGGAGGAATTATATGTTTCGTAAAATTAATACGAAATTAGTGCTATCATTTATAACATTAATTTTCATTATTTTAACATCAGTCTCTACTACCACCTATTTCTTAAGTAAAGACTCTATAGAAGAAAATGCAAGAGTACAAGCTAGTTCTAGTGTACATGAAATGAAAACAGTCACTGAACTTTACTTGGATCAGTTCAGTACTAGTGTTGACCGATATAGTAGTAATGAAATGCTCATTCAGTTTTTACGTGATTCACAGAATGAAAATTCCAACTTCAGTTGGGAAAGTATTCAAACTGACTTTGGAAAATATCTAGAATCCTACCCCAATATCACTCTTGCATACATTGCTTCAGTTAGTCGAGATATGTACACCGAACCATTCGTCGATTTACCAGGTGATTATGATCCTACAACAAGACCTTGGTACATAGATGCAATTCAAAATCCAAATGAAGTTATTTTTACTGAACCATATATTGATAGTAGTAATGGAGAGTATGTATTAACTGTTGCTAAAGCAATCATTGATCCTCAAACGAATCAGACTTTAGGTGTTGTGGCGAATGACCTAAGTTTAGATTCGCTAGAACAAATCATTAGCGAAACTTTTGTAGGATATGACGGTTATTCAATATTGTTAGATAAACAAGGAGTAGCTTTAGTTCATCCTACTGAAAGAGGAAATGATTTATTTCATTTAGACTTTATACAATCGATGTATCAATCTGAAGAACAAGGGTATTTTGATTACATTTACAATGACCAAGCCCGCGTTCTATCCTATGGGACGATAGAACAAACGGATTGGAAAGTAGGAACCGTTTATTATGAAGAACGTTTACTTGAAGAAGCTAACCATTTCTTATTTATAATTTTTATAGTTTCACTGATAGGGATTGGGGTAGCTATAGTGGTCACTTATTTTATATCCCAAAGTTTGACCAAACCTATCTTGAGATTAAAAGAGCAAGTAAACAAAGTAGCAGAGGGAGATTTAACTGTTTACGTTAAATCAAAGTCTAAGGATGAGATTGGTGAACTATCAAATCACTTTAATGATATGGTAGGGAATATGAAAAAGCTTATTTCTTCTGTAGAACACTCTGTGACAGAAGTCTCGCAAGCATCGGAGAATTTAAGCGCAATTTCAGAAGAAACAACAGCTTCTAGCGAAGAAGTAGGAAGGGCCATCGCAGAAATTGCTAGTGGCGCAAATCAACAAGCATTTGATATTGAATTGGCAAATAAAAAGTCATTTACTTTATCTTCACAAATAGAGAAAGTCAGTGAACAAAATGAACAGATGAATGTCTTATCAAAAAAAGTGGACGAATCTAGTCAAAAAGGTGTAGCTCAAGCTGAAATCTTGAAAGTAAAAACTAATGAAACAAGCGAAGTTATTCAATCGGTAAATACGGACATTTCAAATTTAGTTAGTAAAATCAAAGAAATCGAGACGATAATCAGTAGTATAAATGAAATTTCCGAACAAACCAATTTACTAGCGTTAAACGCATCAATTGAGGCAGCTAGAGCTGGAGAACATGGAAAAGGGTTTGCGGTAGTGGCATCCGAAGTTCGTAAGTTGGCTGAACAATCTTCAGTAGCTACAGAAAAAGTGAAGCAAACCATTTTAGGTATTCAAGAAGAAACTACTAATGTGCTGGACACAATGGACAAGTCGAATAAAAGTTCAAAGGAACAAATTCAGGTAGCTCTAGATACCGAGAACGTATTTAAATCAATTAATAATAATTTACAAGATATTTTACAATCAATTAAAACGAGTAATGATGATATTCATGCAATGAATGGTTCGAAAGATGATGTGATTGGAACCCTCCAAAATGTTAGTGCTGTTGCTGAAGAGTCGGCCGCTTCAACCGAACAAATTACAGCATCGACTGAAGAACAGGTTAGAGCGATTCAATCGATGGCTAAGTCAGCTGAGAACTTAAACGAGTCTAGTGATAAACTTAGAGAAATGATAAAAGGATTTAAAATATAAGTTAAGGAAAAGCCATGGATTAAGTGAACTCCATGGCTTTTTTTGATTAGTAAACTAACAGTTGCTAAGATTTACTAATGCTAATTACCATCGATAAGTTCAGTTAGACATTGTATCAGAAGAGGTAGAAATCTTAGAAAAAAGAAGTGACAGAGCCGTAGTAATAACGGACATGGGAGCATTAATACGCTCTAAGTATATACAAGTAAGTGATTTTGTTAGAAACGGTACATATGATGAAAACTTCTATAACACACAGGATGAGAAATTAACTGGATATTTGAACTCTATCTCTACTAGAATGCACACCGATCAACAACAAGAACTTCTTCAGTCTATTGTGAGTGCAAATGAGAAGTTTGATGAACTTGCCATAGAAATTTTTAATGGGGATGAAGAAACTCAACGGATTCTTATTTCTGAATTGAACGTAACCCGTCACGATATAGTTACCAATACACTAGAACTTTACAAAGCGCAGTTGAAGGAAAAGAAGTAATTAATCAAACAATTCAACAAATGAATCAAATTAATACTCAAACTAAGAATACTTCAGAGGTAATAAAGCAATTAGGTGGAAAATCCGAAGAGATTGGTAATATTATTTCATTGATTACGAGTATTGCTGAACAAACAAATTTGTTAGCGCTAAATGCGACGATTGAAGCTGCTCGTGCTGGTGAACATGGCATTGCAAAAGAATCGGCTAATCATGCACAGAATGTAGCAGCATCAACCGAAGAAAGTAATGCTTCTATGGAAGAAGTGACAACATCAGCTGAATCCCTGGCTAAAATGGCTGAGGAGTTACAAGAGACTGTTCGGGTTTTTAAATTGTAGGTAAGTATTATATTTTAGAAAATAGCAACCTAAAAGAGTCGCTTCCTTTTTAGAGGGAGACGACTCTTTTAGGTTGCTATTTAGGAAGAGTTCCATCCAATTAAAAGGGAAAAAAACAACTGAATTGAAGTTTTTATTTCATGAAATTCAACACTAACTACCTTTGAATTGCTTTTGGTAGTCTAGTTAAACTACTAATTTATAAAAAGCTTGTATATTTTTATTAGTAGTATATAAGCTCCGCCTAATGTTTAATAACTGGTCTAATTCTTGGCTGCATCTAATAGTACTGCTATGTGTAAGCCCCTTTGTGATACCTACTTGAATCATTTCTTCTCTCTTTTTTTCTATGATTTCCTCTAATTCTTCCTTATTATCCATGACTAATTACTCCATCTCATTGTGAAAATTTGTATAAACTCTATTAATAATGACTAATTCTAGGTGTTTACATGATATTATGCTCATATAATTGGTTAAATTTAAAGGGTTTCGATAAAAATAGACAAAAAAAGAACTAGGGTGATAGCAAAGTAACTAAGTTAGAGGTCTATTGGTCAATACTTTATTTAAAAGTAATATATCATCATAAATTTGCTTTTTTACGAGTATATCGTCACATCTATTGTAGTCATTAATTAACAAATTAATTTCTTTAATAAATATAACCATTTCTTCGTTAGAAATCATTAATATCTCCTTTAGTGTAGTTTTAGAGTTGTATTTAGTGGTAATTTAATACTAAGATGTATATCTGAATTTAGGTAATAAGTAATAGTATAAAGGAAAGTGCACTAAAAAGAGATAACTTCGACAATTGTTTTATTAATTCGACAAGGTAAATTTAAAATGTATATTGCGCAAAATGTATGGGTCTAGACGGTGGTCACAAAACTGTCTTATTTTACTTCTTATTTAACAAGTAGTTAGATGAAACAGCTATTAGAAGAGGAAGGGGATTCATGGTTTTCCAATATCCGTGAAGTTATCCACTAGGCTTTTTATCTTTTCAGTGTTGAAAGCTAGTTATAATATGACGAAACATGTATAATGATATTGTTTCTACTATCAAAAGGTATTAAATAGATAAATAGAATGGGAGACATGCTTGTGAAAAACACTGGTGGAGTTGTAAGTAAACCCATTCCATTGAAGCAATATTATTCATGGAAAGTGATAAGGGCCATTATAAAAACGGGGATTATTAATTCTAACTCAATGGGCATGCTTGCAGGGTTATGCCTTGCTTTGTATGTAAACAATTTAAGCTTTGTTGAAAATTTCCCTGTTGTTATCTTAGCTCTAATAGGTACTTCATTTGTTATTGGTGGCTCAGGTGCAATTAACAATTATTATGATCGTGATATAGATGGGGTTATGGAACGGACAAAGATTAGGCCGACTGTAGATGGCACTATTAATCCTAAGTTTGCTATATGGCTAGGGTTCTTCCTTGTGATTGTCGGGGTAGGTATTTTATTAACAATATCTCCATTGACGGCACTGATAGGATTTTTAGGTTTTTTCTTTTACGTTGTACCATATACAATGCTAACAAAACGTAAGACAATATATAATACTGAAGTGGGAAGCATTTCAGGAGCTATGCCTCCATTAATGGGGTGGGCTGCGATTTCTTCAGATATATTTCACCCTGTAGCGATTGGGCTTTTTGTTCTACTGTTTTTATGGCAGCCTCCTCATTTTTATGCAATTGCGATTAGAAGGATGGAGGAATATAGGGCGGCAGGAGTACCAATGCTCCCTGTTGTAAAAGGAATTCATCGTACAAAAGTACAGGCGATTGTATATATCGTAATATTGCTATTTTCTTCATTTTTATTTTTCCCTTACAGTAAAATAATTGCATTTACAATGTTTGGATTAACACTTGCTTGGTTATTAATTGGGGTCATTAATTTTAATAAAGTTGATGCAATCAAATGGGCAACAAAAATGTTTGTCTTTTCGTTAATTCATTTGACTGTTCTTTTTGTGTTAATGATTGTCATTTCGTTTATATAGTCTTATAAGAAAGAGCTCAGACACGTATTTGGTCTGAGCTCTTTCTATATTGATTTAAAAAATAGCAACAATCACATAATTGCAGAAACAACATAATGGTTGTCTCAAAACTGTAAAACTTAATAGATACTTATTTTATTGAACGACCCGCTGCAATTTCTATTTGCTTATGCATAGAATCCTGTACTAAACCATCTTTATGTCTTGTACTATTGAAAAAATGGATACAGAAATGACCATTATAATTATTATTCTTAATTACATGATCACCATGTGGCATTGAGTGCATAGCTGCAGCTAATTTTCTCCCATCAACTTCAACAATAATTGCACGTGGAGTCCAAGAATATTGGCCACCCCAAATTTCTCTCATAGTTTGAGCGTCTTGAGCAGTAAGCGGCTCGCTGTCTGCATGGTTTCCACCCATTGTATGACGAACTTGAAATGTTCGACCAGTTTGGAAATCTGTTATTGTAGCTGTTTTTCCAGTAGAAAATACATACCTTGCTTCAGTCCACCAGTCAAGTACTTCACCATGTTTATCTGATACAACTGGTTTAGTTGGTATGTGGTACTCTGGTATACGAACTGTTTGTCCAATTTTCAACGTACTTCTTGTTGTAAGGTTATTCTCTTTTAGCAATTCATTAAATGGAACACCGTATTGTGTACTTAAATTCCATATAGTATCGCCTGAACGTATCGTATGATCAATATATGTAACAGTTACACTAGAGTTACTTGCAGTAGACGTAGTATCTTGTGCCAAAGTAGAGTTACCTGAATGTATATGTAACCTTTGTCCAATATGTAAGGTATCAGTAGATAGATTGTTACCATTCTTAAGTTCAGTGACAGTTGTACCAAATCGATTAGCAATATTAAATAATGTATCGCCAGCTACCACGGTATAAACAGTTGTAGTTGCATTGGCTACAGCTGTATGTGGTGGTGCAGTTGATTGTACTTTATGGTCGGTTGAGGAAAGTGTAACAGTACGTGTAGCACCATTCCAATCCACAGTTAAGCCTAATGTTTCACTTATAAATCGTAGAGGGACCATTGTCGAACCATTCATAATCATTGCTGGAGGAATTGTTATCTGTGTTCCGTTTACATTAGCGATTGTTGAACCAACAACAAATGATATTGTTTTATTGTCTTGTATGATCGTTACTGTTCTAGAGCTATTATTCCAATTAACTTTTGCCCCTAATGATTCAGAAACAGCTCGAATAGGGACCAACGTAGAACCGTTATGTAGAACTGCCTGAGTCTGTAATTCTATCCCATCTAAAATAATTCGCGGGTTGTTATTTGCTTGAGTTGAATCCAGTGGATAAGAAAGACTAGCTAATAGTAACACAAGTAATAAGAAACATAATTTTTTCATGGTGTTCCTCCTAGTTTATTAGGTTATCAATTACATAATATAAGAAAACTAGTCTAATAAATAGAGGTTTTTTTAGGGAGAAATAACAGACAATTGGGAATGTAATAAAAAAGCTACGTAGGATTCGGCCTACGTAGCTAATAAACTAAAACACTTTCTTTCGATCCCGTTCTTCTTTTAACATTTCTACTGCTTCTCTAAAACGCTGTGAATGAACGACTTCACGTTCTCGTAAGAAACGCAAACCATCATTTAAGTCAGGATCATCAGATTGATCGATAATCCACTGGTATGTTGCACGAGCTTTTTCTTCAGCTGCAATATCTTCATATAAATCTGCTATTGGATCCCCTTTTGCTTGGATATAGGACGCTGTCCAAGGAACACCTGCGGCATTATTGTAGAACAATGCACTGTCATGGGAAACATAGTGTTCTGCAAGACCTGCAGCTTTTAATTGTTCTGGTGTTGCATCTTTTGTCAACTTATAAATCATTGTAGCAATCATTTCCAAGTGTGCAAATTCTTCTGTACCTATATCTGTTAAAAGCCCAATGACTTTTTCAGGAATAGTATAACGTTGATTAAGGTAGCGTAATGCGGCAGCAAGTTCGCCATCAGCCCCACCGTATTGTTCAACTAAATATTTAGCTAGTTGAGGGTTGCATGTACTAACCTTTACTGGGTATTGAAGCTTTTTTTCGTAAATCCACATAAAAATATTTTCCCCCTCTGTAAATTCTAGTACGTAATTATATCTGCCATGGCCAAGGGCCTTCGTTCCAATTCCAAGGATAGGCACTTGGACTTTGACCGTATTGGAGTAATGGTCCGTATATTTGTTCAACCTGGCATCGAAGCTGGTGTCTTATTTGCGAAAAGTGATTAAATTGGTTGATGGCATCGGAGTCATCAGGGTGAGTATCGAGGTATAATGTTAATTCTAATAAAACAAAGTCAACCGACTGTAGTTCTTCCATTAGCTGATAAAATTCTTTTGGAAGCTGTTTTTGTTGTTTCATTCTCCACCCTCCTGACTTTCTCTATGGTGTTTGTAAGGGCTGTAGTATGGATCGTAAAAAATTGGCCAAAGCGTACCGGCGTACAGTGCTTCTCTAGGAGACGAAAATTGAGGAGTGCCATATGGTTGGTAGCCGACATAGAGATTTGGTGGTGTGGAATAAGGCTTTTTTAAAATTGGAGGACATGGATCAAAGGGACTGACATAAGGGTAATAATACTTTCTCGTTGTAAACTTATTCATCTAAGTGCTTCCCCCTTATTATGATTTTGCATCCTTCAGATTATATTGAGGGGGACGATGATTTAGAACAGAACTTTTGCGAAATATTAAGTAACTTTGAGAAATGTATTATGTACAACCCTATAGAGGTGGAATGTATTAAAAAAAGCAATGGTGTTGGGAGACACCATTGCTGAAACTATTTTTTAAGACATCGTGTTAGTATTGCTGTAAGGAAATTGATTCGTGTAGCCAGAGAATTGCTGGTATGATTGTTGTAATTTCTCTTGAGGAGTTGCCTCAAAAGAATACCAACCTTTTTTAAACATCGTGTTAAATAGCTCTCTTTGGCAATTTTGAGACTCATTTGCGATTGCACTAAGATCACGGTATAAATTTTCATGACTAGCTTCGTTCATCGCAGTGCTATAAGAACTAGTCATATATTTTTCTGTAGCCAAAATATCATTTATAAAGTCACGGTCAGACATTTGTGGAGTTTCTGGTACTTCTGTTTTAGGGTTTTGAATTTTGTTTTGTTGGTTCATCCTTCATCACTCCTATTGATTATTGAAGTTGCTGTTGTTGCATTTGGCTAGGTTGATTTTGGCTTTGCAAATGGCCTAATAATTTTTGGTAATGTCTCTCATGCATTTGTCCAGCCTTTTGGATTGCGTTTTTTACTTCAGGATCCATGCATTGCTGGGCAAAGAAGTTACATTTTTTCATTGCAAGTAAATTCCAAGATAACATATCACTAATATAGAGGTGGTCCTTACTTGTAACTACATTTGGTGGTTGGGGCATGATGCCTTGTTGTTGGGTTACATTTTGCTGCTGTTGCATAATCATCCTCCTTTTTTCTTTGGAAAAGGGGAGAGCGGAACTCTCTCTTATCCACTTTGTATCAATCGATCAAGATTAGTATGTTTCAAATAGAGGAAGTTATAACAAGTTACAATTATCAAAAAAAGATTTTATGTAAATTTTCTGAATTTACTATTGCCAAATTATTAGAAATGTTTTATAGTGTAATTAACGAAAAAAAAGTAACAAAAATTTTTTATTATAAAAATGAATGAGTATTCATTCAAGGTTACGAGAAGGAGGACAAGTATGGTTGGTCAAATTCGAAAGGCGGCAGTTTTGGGCTCAGGTGTTATGGGATCGGGGATAGCTGCACATCTTGCTAACATTGGTATTCCTACTTTGCTTTTAGATATAGTGCCTAGAGAGCTATCTGCAAAAGAAGAGGCACAAGGATTAACGTTGGAAGATAAATTAGTTCGTAATCGAATTAGTTATGAAAATAGACAAAAGTTATTAAAACAAAAGCCAGCACCGTTAACTACTAAATCAAACATAAACCTAATTGAAGCCGGTAATCTTGAGGATGATATGGAACGATTAGGTGAAGTTGATTGGATTATCGAAGTAGTAGTTGAAAATCTAGAAATAAAGAAAAAGGTATTTGAAAAAGTTGATACTTATAGAAAACCAGGAACAATAGTGAGTTCAAATACATCAGGTATTTCAATAAATGCAATGTCAGAAGGTCGGTCTGATGACTTTAAAGCACACTTTTTAGGTACTCATTTCTTCAATCCACCACGCTATTTAAAATTACTTGAGATTATTCCGGCGAATGATACTGCGGATGAAGTAATTGAATTTATGAAAGCGTTTGCTGAAGATACACTAGGAAAAGGTGTTGTCGAATGTAAAGATACACCAAACTTTATTGCGAACCGAATTGGAACGTACGGATTATTAGTGACGGTGTCTGAAATGCTGAAAGGTGGCTATTCAGTAGGTGAAGTTGATTCAGTTACAGGTCCATTAATTGGCCGTCCGAAAAGTGCAACATTCCGTACATTGGATGTAGTCGGCTTAGATACATTTATACACGTAATTAAGAACGTTTATGACAATGTAGAAGGAAAAGAGAAAGTCGTATTCGAAGCTCCTGCTTTTATGCAATCAATGAATGAAAATGGTTGGATCGGAAGTAAAGTAGGTCAAGGATTTTTCCTTAAGAAAAAGGGAGAAAAGGGAAGCGAAATCTTAGAGTTAGACCCAAATACATTAGAGTATGTTCAACGCAAGAAGCTGAAAGCCGCTTCAGTAGAAGCAGCAAAGCAAGCAAAGAAGCTACCAGAAAAAATCAAAACTCTTGCTTATGCAAAGGACAGAGCTGGAGAGCTTGTATGGAATCTCCTTAAGCCAGTGCTAATTTATTCAGCGGAAAAAATCGATGAAATAGCAAATGATATCCAAGCTGTAGACCAAGCGATGAAATGGGGCTTCGGTTGGGAACTTGGGCCGTTTGAAACATGGGATGCAATTGGACTTGAAAAATCAGTCGCTCGTATGGAGGAAGAAGGAGAAACTGTACCAACTTGGATAAAAGAGATGATCAGTAGTGGAGATACCTCCTTCTATAAAGGAGACAGTTTTTACCACAAAGGCGAGTACAAGACAATTAAAACTAATCCAAAAGCCATTAATCTAAAAGGGCTTAAGGGTGACAATAACGTAATTTTGAAAAATAGTGGAGCTTCTTTAATAGACCTAGGTGATGACGTTGCATGCTTAGAATTCCATTCACCAAACAATTCAATCGGCTTAGACGTACTACAAATGATAAATAAATCGATTGATGAAGTGGAAAAGAACTATAAAGGCCTTGTAATCGGAAACCAAGGGAAGAACTTCTGTGTCGGTGCAAACCTTATGCTTATCTTAATGGAAGCACAGGATGATAACTATCCTGAAATTGATTTAGTTGTTCGTCAATTCCAGAATGCTATGGCAAAAATCCGTTACTCATCAAGACCAGTTGTAACAGCACCACACCAAATGACTTTAGGTGGTGGAGCAGAGGTATGTTTACCGTCTGCTAGCATTCAAGCATCATCAGAAACATACATGGGCTTAGTAGAAGTTGGAGTTGGCTTAATACCAGGTGGGGGAGGTAACAAGGAATTATACCTTCGAAACCTTGAGCGACATGCTGATGGAACTCCATTAGATTTACAGGCTGCCGCGAACAAAACGTTTGAAACGATTGCAATGGCAAAAGTAGCAACTTCTGCAGCAGAAGCTAGAGACAATAGCTTCTTAAGTGAACGAGATGGAATCACAATGAATGGTGACCATGTGATTCATTCAGCAAAACAGGAAGTTCTTCACTTATCACAACAAGGATATGTTGCAAAACAACGCAACAAAATCCCAGTAGTTGGAGAAACTGGTTATGCAACAATGTTACTTGGAGCGAAGACAATGAAATTCGGGGGCTTAATATCAGACCACGATTTAAAAATAGCAGAAAAATTAGCCTTCGTATTAGCCGGAGGTCGAGTACCAAAAGGAACATACGTAGATGAGCAATATTTATTAGACTTAGAGCGTGAAGCGTTCTTAAGCTTAGTAGCCGAACCAAAAACACAACAACGTATGCAATACATGCTAACAAAAGGAAAGCCATTACGTAACTAGAGAATTTAATGTAAAAGGACGTTCTTACCTTTTACATTAAATTCGAAGCAATGAGCGAAGTCGCTGCAATCTTTTTAAGGCAATTATGAGTGGTTTTCTCATATTAGTCGCGCAACGAACGGAGCCATTGCCCGATGAGTAAGGACGGTTTTACCTTTTACATTAAATTCGAACTGATTTATAGCGAAATGGAGGGAATGTCTTTGAGAGAAGCGGTAATTGTTGCTGGTGCAAGAACACCAGTCGGTAAAGCGAAGAGAGGTACATTAGCAAATGTTAGACCCGATGATTTGGGGGCTATCACTGTTAAGGAAACTTTAAGGCGCTCGGGCTATGATGCGTCAAAAATAGAAGATGTGATTTTTGGATGTGCGATTCCAGAGGCTGAGCAAGGATTAAATATGGCTCGGAATATTGCTGCACTAGCAGGTGTGCCAAATACAGTCCCTGCAATGACAATTAATAGATATTGTTCATCAGGATTACAAAGTATTGCAATGGCTTCAGAACGTATTATGGTCGGTCATGCAAAAGCAATAATTGCAGGTGGGGCAGAATCTATGAGTCTAGTTCCGATGACTGGGCATGTTGTATCACCTAACCCAACCCTTGTTGAGAATTCTCCAGAATACTATATGGGAATGGGTTATACAGCAGAGGAAGTAGCGAGACGTTTTGAAGTAAGTCGTGCAGACCAAGACGCATTTTCAGCTGAAAGCCACCGTAGAGCTGCTGCTGCAATTGCGGCAGGAAGATTTGATGATGAAATTGTTCCTGTGGAAGTGACATTACGTTCTGTAGGTTCAGATAATAAATTAAAAGAAAAGAAAGTTACGTTCTCAAAGGACGAAGGTGTTCGTGCTGATACTACCATTGAGACTCTTGGGAAGTTACGTCCAGCTTTCCATCCAAAGGGTACGGTAACTGCTGGAAACTCTTCGCAAATGAGTGATGGCGGTGCATCCGTATTAGTGATGGACCGTGAAGAGGCAGAAGCGAATGGACTTAAACCTTTAGTGAAGTTCCGTTCCTTTGCACTAGCAGGAGTTGCACCAGAAATTATGGGTGTAGGACCAATTGAAGCAATTCCGAAAGCATTAAAGCTAGCGGGATTAGAAATGAGTGATATTGGATTATTTGAGTTAAATGAGGCATTTGCTTCTCAATCTCTCCAAGTCATTCGTGCACTTGAGCTAGACCTTGAAAAAGTAAATGTAAATGGCGGAGCGATTGCGTTAGGGCATCCAATGGGTTGTAGTGGTACTAAGTTAACACTTTCACTAATTCATGAAATGAAACGTCGTAATGAACAATTTGGAGTAGTCACAATGTGTATCGGTGGAGGAATGGGTGCAGCCGGCGTATTTGAACTTCTATAAAATTCGAGCGTTAGCGTAAATAGTAAAAGGGTATTAGGAAGAGTTACTAGCTCGAGCCTGATTCTCTAGTAGAAAATAAGGGAGGAATTTTAATGGCAGATACAAAGGAAAGATTAGTTAAAGGTGGTAGCTTTTTAATAGAGGATGTTGCAGCAGATTCGGTATTTACTCCAGAGGATTTCACAGATGAGCATATAATGATCGGAAAAACAACGGAAGAATTCGTTGTAAACGATGTTGTTCCTGAGCTTGAGAAAATTGAAGAACATCAATTTGATATTTCAAGACGCTTATTAACACAAGCTGGTGAGCTTGGTTTACTAGGGACAGATGTTCCAGAAGAATACGGTGGGATTGGATTAGACAAAATTAGTTCATCGATAATTACAGAAAAATTCTCTCGTGCCGGTTCCTTTTCATTAAGCTATGGTGCCCATGTAGGGATTGGTTCTCTTCCAATCGTATTCTTTGGAAACCATCAGCAAAAGCAAAAGTATTTACCTGGTTTAGCATCTGGTGAATCAATTGCTGCATATGCGTTAACGGAGCCAGGTTCAGGTTCTGATGCATTAGGGGCAAAAACAACAGCTGTCTTAAATGACGCTGGTACACATTACGTATTGAACGGTGAAAAGCAATGGATTACAAACTCTGCTTTTGCTGATGTATTCGTAGTTTATGCAAAGGTTGATGGTGAACAATTTAGTGCCTTTATTGTAGAAAAGGACTATGAAGGGGTTTCAACTGGTCCGGAAGAAAAGAAAATGGGGATTAAAGGTTCTTCAACAAGAACATTAATCTTAGAAGATGCATTAGTACCAAAGGAAAACCTTCTTGGTGAGATAGGCAAGGGACATGTAATTGCCTTCAATATCCTTAATGTTGGACGTTATAAGCTAGGAATTGGTTGTGTGGGAGCATCGAAAAGAGGGATTGAGCTTGCTGCAAAATACGCAAATGAGCGTAAACAATTTAAGACTCCAATTTCGCGCTTTACATTAATCCAAGAAAAGCTAGCGACAATGGCATCTCTAACGTATGCAGCTGAGAGCTCTATCTATCGTACTGGTGGATTGTTTGAAGATAGATTAAGTAGCTTGACTGATGAGGAACAAAAAGATGGTCGCCAAGTAGCGAAAGCAATTGCTGAGTATGCAGTTGAGTGCTCTTTAAATAAAGTATCAGGTTCAGAAACACTAGACTTTGTCGTTGACGAAGCTGTTCAAATTCATGGTGGTTATGGCTTTATGGCTGAGTACGAGGTTGAGCGCATGTATCGTGACTCTCGTATTAACCGTATCTTTGAAGGAACAAATGAAATTAACCGCTTATTAGTTCCAGGTACAATTTTACGTAAAGCAATGAAAGGTGAATTACCATTACTAGAGAAGGCAACTGCTCTTCAAGAAGAGCTTATGATAATGATGCCTGAGGAAGTTGGTAATGAGCCATTAGACCAAGAGAAGCACCTTCTAAAAATGGCAAAGAAAATCTTTTTAATGGTTGCTGGAACTGGAGCTCAAAAGTATCAACAAAAGCTTCAGCATGAGCAAGAAATCCTAGCAAAAGTAGCTGATATTGTTAGTGATATCTTCTCTATGGAGTCAGTTATTTTACGAACAGAGAAGGCAATTAACAAAACTGGTGCTGATAAAAATGCGAATAAAGTTTTATTAACTGAAGTATATTGTCAAGAAGCATTTAATCGAATTGAGGCATATGCGAAAGAATCTCTTATTACAATGGAAGAAGGAGATACTCTACGTACAATGCTTTCAATCTTACGTAAGTTAACTCGCCACACGCCAATCAATGTAGTACACAAAAAACGTGAAATTGCAGCCAATGTACTTGAAGCTGAAAGATATGTAGTATAAGTATTTTACAAAAAAGGCTGTTTTATCTTTTTATTAGCTGCCTAGTTAGGGATATTCCTCCTAATTAGGCGTAAAGCCACAATTAAGTACTGTTATTCAATTTGAGGTAAAACTCAAAAAAAATATATTCTCCTTTCTTAAAGGAAGCATTCTCCTCTCTAGTTAAGAACAAAGAAGTCCCATATATTGGGGCTTCTTTGTTCTGGTTCATTCGTTTAAAAAAATCCCATGCTCATATAATAACTCTAGGCAATGAACAGATAATAAACATATTTATCTAGCGTAGGAAGGACTGAGAATAATGAAAAAGCCTAAAAATGAAATTATACAGGATGAGAATTTGACAGCTGTAGAGGAATTCAGTAAAGAGCTAGATAGTGGAATAACTGTGGCAGATCAAATGCAAACCGTTTGGGAACAAGAAGTTATAGGAGATAGAAAAAATCATAGCTAATGCACTATAAAATTAGTTATAGACGACCAAAATATCGACAAATTACTAGGCAAAACAGTTGTATTGTACCTAATTATAGTCAATAATTATTTCAGTGGAAACAATTGTGATAAGAGGTATGTTTGCCTCTTATTACAATAAGAAGGGAGGGAATAAAGAGTGGCTCTAACTTTTTATTGGTATCCAAAATGTGGTACTTGTCGTAAAGCGAAGGCATGGTTTGAAGAAAATGGGGTAGAATATAATGACGTACATATTGTTGATAACCCACCATCAAGAGAACAGCTAGAAGAATTATATAAGAAAAGTGGATTAGAGATAAAAAAATTCTTTAATACAAGTGGTAAAAAATATCGCGAGCTTGGTTTAAAGGATAAGGTCAAATCGAGTTCTGATGAAGAATTACTTGATTTACTAGCAACCGATGGTATGCTGATCAAACGTCCAATTGTGACAGATGGAGAAAAGGTAACTGTAGGTTTTAAAGAAGAGGATTTTGAACAGACGTGGAAATAATAAAATCTCAGTTGTGAAAGCTTTCTAAATATACTATAGTAAACGTGAGTACATAATTATGGAGGGATTACAATGAATTTACCAAAAGAACTAAAGTATTCAGAAGAGCATGAATGGGTAAAAACTGAAGGGGACAAAGTACGTATTGGAATTACGGACTTTGCACAGTCAGAACTTGGAGATATCGTATTCGTTGAATTACCTGAAGTAGGTGACGAAATCGAAGCTGACGAGCCATTTGGTAGCGTTGAATCAGTTAAGACTGTTTCAGAGCTTTACGCTCCTATCAGCGGTAAAGTAGTTGAAATCAATGAAGACCTTGACGATTCACCAGAATTCGTAAACGAGTCGCCTTACGAAAAAGCATGGATGATCGTAGTTGAACCTTCTGACGCTTCTGAATTAGACAAACTAATGTCTGCTGAAGCGTACGAGAAAATGGTATCTGAAGACTAAGAGCACAAAAAAGACAGCTGAGGCTGTCTTTTTTTAATGCTGAGTTATGAGTTATAAGTTATAAATTAAATTCGGAATTCAGAACTCATTATTTTGTAATTTGTTTATTTCTCTTCTCCTTTGGGTATCGTAACTATAACGAACTCCAGAGGAGGTCATAGTAATGAATGATAATCATTTGAAGAAGGTCGATGTAACGAGTAAGGTTGAAGGGAAGCTTGAGAATGGTGCAATGAATCTGTATATTGATGAGGCGAAGGTTGGAAAGATTGTGATGACCAATCAAGGAAATCAATATGAGATGGCAGAGGACTTTGAGTTTGAAGAGAATAAAGTATATAGATATGAAAATGACCACCCTGAAAAGGAAAAGCAATATGTTGAAGGTTGCGACATGGGTTGGTGTTAAAGTGAAAAAGGCTGTAGAAGCAGATTTATTGCTTCACAGTCTTTTTTAATTTCTTACAGCTACCATTCCTTTGCTTTTTCTCCATGAATGCAGTGTACAATTGTCGAAATTTATATATAAAAGGAAAACAAAAAATGAAGAGATAGTGGCGTAATACTAATAAAAGTCTTTCTAAACCCGAAATAGTTTATTATTATTTAGGGATACGAAATGATGGAAGGACTTTTAAAATGAGTCAATTTATTGGAGACTGGAAAATCCAGTTTAAGAATTACAATAAAAATGTTCGCCTATTTCTACTTGCTTCTATCCTAGGTAATATCGGCATGGGAATATTTATGGTTATTTATAATTACTACGTTCGAGAATTAGGTTTTGATGACCAGATGAACGGCAAAGTTATTGCGATGACAGCAACGGCTTCTGCATTAGCTTTATTACCAGCAGGGATTTTAAGCGATCGGTATGGACGAAAAAAAATCATATTTATTGGTGCAATCTTTACAGCAGCTAGTTTATTATTACGGGCGATTCTGGTGACAGAGTCTTCACTATTATATACAGCATTTATGACAGGACTGTTTATGGCCTGTATTCAAGTAGCTTCTATACCATTGTTAGCTGAGAACTCTACAGAGAAGGAACGAGTACACTTATTTAGTTTTAACTTTGCGGTTATTATGGTGGCTAATGTCATTGGTAATGCTTTAGGTGGAGGCTTAACAGATTTATTTCAATTTGTATTTACAATTGACACTCTTACAAGTGTAAGAATTACGTTATTAATTGGTTCTATCTTCTTCTTTGCGGCATTGTGGCCAATATTGAAAATCTGTGAAACTCGTAAGTTGAAAACAGAAAAATCAGCAGCAAGCTCTTTAAAAAAGTTAGTCACTACGCATAAATCTGGAATTAAAATTATAGCGTTATTTGCGGTAGCTCAAATTTTGATTGGTTTTGGTTCTGGTCTTGTGATACCTTATTTAAACATTTATTTTACTGACCGGTTTGAAATTAGCAAATCTCTTGTTGGGCTAATTCTTTCCCTTGGCCAGGGTATGACGGCGGTCGCATTTATGATTGGTCCTGCTGTAGTTCAGCGGTTTGGTGAAGTAAAAGCGGTTGTCATATTGCAATTGTCATCATTGCCTTTCTTATTATTAACTGCTTACACAGAAAACCTCTGGATTGCTGTGATTGGTTTTCTGTTTCGACAGGCATTAATGAATGCTGGAAACCCTATTCAAATGTCGTTAATGATGAGAAGTGTTGATGATTCAATAAAAGGGTTAACAAACTCAGTAGGACAGATGGTCTTCCAATTGGGCTGGGCTGTCATGGGTCCTGTTTCGATGACCATTGTTATGCTTCATGGCTCTTATTATGGCTATGCTATCGTTTTTTCGATTACGGGAGCTCTTTACTTAATTGGTTCAATTTACTTCTTTTTGGTCTTTCGTCGTTATGACAATGATCAAGGGAAAAAAAAGGTGCGAAAGGTGTCGTAAAAAAGAGAAAAAACCGTTGACACTAAAAGATTGTCCATGCTATGATTCATTCATGAAATTAAACATTAATTAAATGTAACTCTTATCATGAGAGGTGGAGGGACTGGCCCGATGAAACCCAGCAACCTTAAACATGTATTGACATGTTTAGTAAGGTGCTAAATCCTACAAAGCAAATTGCTTTGAAAGATGAGAGAAAGGCTCAGATACGCTACTAAACCTTTCTGCTCATGATGATGACGGGAAGGTTTTTTTAATCTCTAAAGTCAAGTGTAGTTAGCTTATATAATCCAGTTGTAGATATATAGTTATATTTGTCGAAATTTTGAGATTTTCTTATATTTAATTATGGGTATTTCAATGTGTATACTAAGTGTTAGATTACTAGATATGAAAGAGAGATAGTAGTAAATAGAGAAAAAGATAAGGGTGTTTACATTGATAAGTTTAAGTCAAATCAGGAAAGTGTTCCAAACACGAGATGGAACGGTTACTGCTATTGATCGAATTAACCTTGATATTAACGAAGGTGAAATTTTTGGAATAATCGGATATAGCGGTGCGGGTAAAAGTACGCTTATTAGAATGCTTAACAACTTGGAACGGCCTACAGAAGGAACCGTTTCTATTGCAGGGAAGAATCTATCATCAATGACTGGGCAAGAGCTTAGAAAAGCCCGACAAGAAATTAGTATGATTTTTCAACACTTCAATTTACTCTGGTCTCGAACTGTACGAGAAAATATTTCATTCCCTCTTGAAATTGCGGGTGTTAAAAAAAATGACCGTGAAAAGAGAGTAAAAGAATTAATACAGCTTGTTGGTCTAGAGGGGCGCGGTGACTCTTATCCTTCTCAATTAAGTGGAGGACAAAAACAAAGAGTTGGTATTGCAAGAGCACTCGCAAATAATCCAAAAGTTCTTTTGTGTGACGAGGCAACGTCGGCACTAGACCCAAAGACGACAGATTCAATTCTTGATTTACTAGTAGATATTAATAAAAAGCTAGGATTAACGATTGTCTTAATAACGCATGAAATGCATGTGATTAGAAAGATATGTAACCGAGTTGCTGTTATTGAAGCAGGTAACATTGCTGAACAAGGACCAGTATTAGAAGTTTTTAGACAACCGAAAGCTGATATTACGAAGGAGTTTGTAAAGCAAATTACAGAACCTGAAGAAACGAAAGACTCCTTACAACTTAAAGAATCTGGTCAAGTTGTCCAGTTAACTTTTGTAGGGGATGAAACAGAACGTCCATTAATCACACAATTGATTCGTCAATTTGATGTTGAGGTTAATATATTGCAAGGGAAAATTTCTCAAACTCAGGATGGTTCTTACGGAACACTCTTTATCCATATTGATGGAAGTGAAGATGAACTTTCAAAAGCGATTTCATTTATAAGGGAACAGCAAGTTGAAGTGGAGGTGATTGATCGATGAATCAATTATTTCCGAACATCAGATGGGAACGAGTGTGGGAAGCGACATTAGAGACGTTTTATATGTCGTTCGTATCCGTTATACTAACTGCATTTTTTGGCCTAATTTTAGGTTTGTTATTATTCCTTACAGCTAAGGGTAACCTTTGGCAAAATCAAGTGGTTCATGTAATTACAGCAGCATTTGTAAATGTGTTTCGTTCAGTTCCATTCATTATATTAATTATATTGTTAATTCCATTTACGAAGTTTTTTGTTGGCTCGATTTTCGGATGGAAGGCAGCAGTACCAGCATTGGTTGTTGGTGCAGCACCATTTTATGCGAGAATGGTTGAAATCGCACTTCGAGAAATTGATAAAGGGGTTATCGAAGCTTCTCAATCTATGGGGGCTAGTCATTTGGAGATTATTTGGAAGGTTTTACTTCCAGAATCAAAGCCAGCTCTAACTTCAGGTATTACAGTTACAGCAATTGCGCTCGTTAGTTATACAGCAATGGCAGGTGTAATTGGAGCAGGTGGTCTAGGTTATTTAGCATTTATGGATGGATTCCAGAGAAATCAATGGGATTATGTATGGGTAGCTACCATTGCCATTCTACTGATTGTTTATGTCATTCAGTTGGTTGGGGATTGGTTTACAAATAAAACAGATAAACGATAATAGGGGGCAAATAAGATGAAAAAGTTTTTTAGTTTTCTATCAGCAGGTGTTCTGTCATTAGCACTTGTTGCATGTGGCGGAGGGAACGACGCGCCAGCTCAAGAAGAAGCACAAGATGATGCACCACAAGAAGAGCAAGCAACTGAAGAAGCGGTAACACTAGTTATTGGTGCTTCAAATGTACCGCATGCTGAAGTTTTAGAATTCGCACAGCCTATACTTGCTGAAGAGGGTATTAATTTACAAATTGAAACATTCCAAGATTATGTACTTCCAAACCAAGCGTTAGATGATGGAACATTAGATGCAAACTACTTCCAGCACATACCTTACTTAGAAGCACAAATGGCTGAGCATGGATATGAGTTCGTAAACGCTGGTGGAATGCATATCGAACCATTCGGTCTATATACGAAGAAATATGCAAGCATTGATGAGCTTCCAGAAGGTGCAGAGATTGTTATGAGTAATTCAATCCCTGACCATGGCCGTGTATTCGCAATTCTTGAAGATCATGGTTTAGTTACATTAGCAGAAGGTGTAGGGATTGGTGCAACAGTTGAAGATGTAGTGGAAAACCCTAGAAACTTTACATTCCGTGCAAACATTGATGCGTCTATGCTTCCACAAGCATATGAACATGAAGAGGGAGATGCAGTTTTCATTAATGCAAACTTTGCTCTTGGTGCAGGATTACACCCAGGTTCAGATGCACTTGTAGTTGAAAGCCCAGAAGACAATCCGTATGTGAACGTTGTTGCAGTACGTGAAGGTGACGAAACTCGTCCAGAAATTCAAAAGTTAATTGAAGTTCTTCAATCAGAAGAGGTTCGTAACTTTATTCTTGAAAAATGGGAAGGCGACGTAGTACCTGCATTTTAATATAAGAAGAAAGTAGTCGTTTATTAAGCGGCTACTTTTTTTGTTTGAAAGCTCACACATTATTTCGTTTCTATTGAGAGATACTATATTTGTCTTGAGTATACATAGGGAGGAATTATAAATGGAACAGAACAGTAGCATGATTCAAATGGCATTACAAGAATATAAAGAAGGGTTAGGCCATTTTACGCAAAAAATGCCTCAAATAGCGAAAAAATATAATGCTTTCACAGAGGAATGCTTTGCTGAAGGGAAGTTGTCACAAAAGGAGAAGCAATTAATTGCTCTTGGTATTAGTATTTACTCGCAGGATGAGTACTGCATTATTTATCATACGAAGGGCTGTGTTGACCAAGGGTGTAGTGAAGAGGAGATACTTGAAACAGTTGGGGTCTCAGCAGCATTTGGTGGTGGAGCAGCAATGAGCCAAGCAGTAACGCTAGTTCAAGATGCGTTAAGTGAGTTTAATGGACAGAACGTTCAGTAGAGCAATTATGAATTATGATTTATGAATTACAAATGGTATAAGATTTGTTTAGGGGTTGTCTAAAAGGATTGGTTACTTTTAGGGAGCCTCTTTCTTGTTATAAAAATTAATATAAAAAGAGGCTCTTACATTCATAACTTATAACTCATAACTCATAATTGCTTTCTCCCTTAGTATGTTGGAGAGATTAACTACAATTCTAGAGGAAAGTTTGTTGAGTGTGTCTGATTAGCTTACAACGCTAATTGTTAGATAATTTACCGTTTTATCGATGTTGGGGCTTTACGAACTATTTGTTATCATAGTACTTGTAAGAAAAAAGGAGTTTAATGCTCCATAAATTGAGGTTATAGAATGTATATAAACTCAGTTAAAAAAGAAGGGATGATTTGTTATCTTAACTATCCAAGCCAATTATACTGGTGAAATGGAAAAGGCGATGCAACAATCACATGGGATGGGCTACGCAGAATACAACAGAAGCTTAACTAAGCGCTTAGAAGTTGAAAAGGCTCGCGAGGAAGACTATAAAAAGTCTAATAAAATTGCTTTAGAAGTTAACGGCAGATAACAATAAAGGAGGGTGACTACTATTTATGTAGTCATCCTCTTTTATTTAATAAAATAAAGTTGTTATATTGTTCGACATAGGACGGAAACTTTAGGATAATAAGAAGTTGTAAGTTTTCCTTATTTTTCTTATTTTCCTTTAGTAACTTCTGAAAAGGAAGAAAAGGCGGATTTTCGTTATTCCAATAAACAAAATGGTAGAATGAGTTTTTATATTAGAGAGAAGATAAACAAAGAAGAATAAGGTAGTAGCTACTTTTTATATATAAATGTATAAAAAGTATATAAAATAAAGCTGAAACCCTTGAAGTATATTTTGATTTGTTATAAGATTGTAATGAGAATAGATTGAGAATTTAAATCGTGCTTTAAACATATAGTTTCTTGCACAATTTGAGATAAAAACTGGAGGTATTGAGAATGTCAGCACCGAACTTAAAAATCGAAAACCTACATGTTTCTGTAGAAGGTACAGAAATTTTAAAGGATTTTAACTTAGAAATAAATGGTGGAGAAATTCACGCAATTATGGGACCAAATGGTACGGGTAAATCTACACTTTCATCTGCATTAATGGGTCATCCGAAATATGAAATCACAAGTGGTAAAGTAACATTTGATGGTAAAGACTTACTTGATATGGAAGTAGATGAACGTGCAAGAGCAGGTCTATTCCTAGCAATGCAGTATCCAAGTGAAATTCCTGGAATTACAACTGCTGATTTCTTACGTTCTGCTATTAATGCAAAGCGTGAAGAAGGAGACGAAATCTCATTAATGAAATTCATTCGTCAATTAGACGAAAAAATGGAACTTCTAGAGATGGACCAATCATTTTCTCAACGTTATTTAAATGAAGGTTTCTCTGGTGGAGAAAAGAAACGTAACGAAATTCTTCAGCTATTAATGACAGAGCCTAAGATTGCGATTTTAGATGAAATCGATTCAGGTTTAGATATCGATGCATTAAAAGTAGTATCACAAGGTGTTAACGAAATGAGAAGCCCAGATTTTGGCTGTCTTATTATTACCCACTACCAACGCTTACTGAACTACATCAAGCCAGATAAAGTTCACGTAATGATGAAAGGTCGTATCGTTAAATCTGGTGGCTATGAGCTTGCTGAGCGACTAGAAGCAGAAGGGTATGACTGGATTAAAGAAGAATTAGGCATCGAAGACGAAAAAGTAGAAGCGTAAGGAGAGGATGGGTAGTATGTCAGTCGAAACGAAACTAGCGTTCGATCAAGATTATATTAAACAGTTCTCTAAAGACCAAGGGGAACCTGATTGGTTATTACAACAGCGTCTTCAGTCTTTAGAGTTAGCGGAAAGACTTGAACTTCCAAAACCAGATAAAACAAATATTACAAAGTGGAACTTCACTGAGTTTACTCATAATGTAGAGAAGAAAGCAGCGGTTTCATCTCTAGATGAGTTACATGCTGATGTTAAAGCGTTAATTGGTGAAGCTAATGATGACCAAAACATTTTAATTCAACGTGATGGTTCGACTATTTACAATAAAACAAGTGAACACTTAAAGGAAAAAGGTGTTATCTTCACAGATATTCAAACTGCAGCTAAAGAGCATGGTGACCTGTTAAAGCAGTATTACCTTGGAGAAGCAGTTTCTATTGATGAGAATAAGCTTATTGCGTTACATGCGGCACTAATGAATGGTGGAACTTTCATCTATGTACCGAAGAACGTTGAAGTTACACAACCACTTCAAACGATTTACTGGCAAGATGAGGCGAAAGCTGGATTATTCAATCATGTCGTTGTCGTTGCAGAAGAAAATAGTTCTGTTACATATGTAGAGAACTATATTTCTTTTGGAGAAGAAGCTACTGTAGCAAACATTGTTTCTGAAGTATATGCGAAAGCTGGTTCTAGAGTTTCATTTGGTGCAGTTGATAACTTATCAAAGGAAACTACAGCGTATATCGTGCGACGTGCTCATGCAGACCGTGATGCAAGAGTAGACTGGGCATTAGGTCAGTTAAACGATGGAAACACAGTATCAGAAAATACAACGCATCTAATTGGTGACAATTCATATGCTGATACAAAGACAGTGTCTATCGGTCGTGGAAAACAAAAGCAAAACTTCACGACACAAATTTTCCACCATGGTAAACATTCAGAAGGATATATCCTAAAGCATGGTGTTATGCGAGAAGAAGCGACAGCAATTTTTAATGGTATTACTAAAATTGAGCATGGCGCTTCTAAATCAAACGGGGAACAAACAGAGCGTGTATTAATGCTAAGTGAAAAAGCACGTGGGGATGCAAATCCAATTCTTCTAATTGACGAAGATGATGTAACAGCAGGGCATGCTGCATCAGTTGGACGTATCGACCCATTGCAAATGTTCTATTTAATGAGTCGTGGGATTTCTAAGAAAGAAGCTGAGCGTTTAGTTATTCATGGCTTCTTAGCACCAGTTGTAAGACAACTTCCTGTAGAATCGGTAAAAGAGCGTTTAACTGCTGTTATCGAAAGGAAAGTACAATAATGAATGTTAAAGAAATTCGACAGTTGTTCCCGATTTTGAATCAAGAAGTAAATGGAAACCCTCTTGTCTATTTAGATAGTGCGGCAACATCACAAAAGCCAATTCAAGTAATTGAAGCAATTGATGATTATTATCGTCGCTATAACTCAAATGTTCACCGTGGTGTCCATACGTTAGGGACATACGCGACAGATGGATATGAGGGTGCGAGAGAAAAGGTCCGTTCTTTTATTAATGCAAAGTCAACTGAAGAAATTATCTTTACAAGAGGTACAACAACTGCATTAAATCTTGTTGCATCTAGTTATGGTCGTGCCAACGTTTCAGAAGGTGATGAAATTGTTATTACGCCAATGGAGCATCATAGTAATATCATTCCTTGGCAACAAGTAGCCAAAGCAACTGGAGCAACACTGAAATATATTCCGTTACAAGAAGACGGTACGATCGATTTAGCTGATGTTGAAAAGACGGTAACAGCTAATACAAAAATTGTATCTGTCATGCAAGTATCGAATGTTCTAGGTACAATCAATCCTGTGAAAGAAATTGCAGCTATCGCTCATAAGCATGGCGCAGTGATGGTAGTTGATGGTGCTCAAAGTACACCTCATATGAAGATTGATGTTCAAGACTTAGATTGTGACTTTTTCGCTCTTTCAGCTCATAAAATGGCAGGTCCTACTGGTATTGGAGCTTTATTCGGGAAAAAGGCACTTCTAGATAAAATGGAACCAATTGAATTTGGTGGAGAGATGATAGACTTTGTTGGCTTACAAGAGTCAACATGGAAGGAGCTACCTTGGAAGTTTGAAGGTGGTACACCAATTATTGCTGGTGCGATTGGACTTGGCGCTGCAATTGACTTCCTTGAGGATATCGGATTGGATGCAATTGAAGCTCATGAGCATGAGCTTGCAGCCTATGCAATGGAGCGTATGAGTGAAATTGAGGGGTTAACAATTTACGGACCGAAAGAAAGAGCTGGTCTTGTAACGTTTAACTGTGATGACGTCCATCCTCATGATGTAGCGACGGTATTAGATGCAGAAGGAATTGCTGTTCGTGCGGGACATCACTGTGCTCAGCCATTAATGAAGTGGTTAGAAGTAACAGCAACTGCACGTGCAAGCTTTTATCTATACAACACGAAAGAAGATATCGATGCTCTTGTAACAGGTTTAATAAAAACAAAGGAGTACTTTGGAGATGTCTTTAAATAATAATCTAGATACACTATACCGACAAGTGATTATGGACCACTATAAGAACCCTCGTAACCGTGGTGAGTTTGATGGTGATTCTGTCACAGTTAATATGAATAATCCAACTTGTGGTGACCGTATTCAACTTCAAATGAAGGTTGAAGATGGAAAGATTGCGGATGCTAAGTTCGTAGGTGAAGGATGTTCGATAAGTTTAGCATCTGCATCGATGATGACACAGGCGGTTAAAGGCTTAAGTGTCGATGAAGCCTTTGCAATGTCTGAAATTTTTTCAAACATGATGCTAGGTAAAGACTATGATGTTGACCGATTTGATTTAGAAGATATAGAAGCATTACAAGGTGTGGCTAAATTCCCAGCACGAATTAAATGTGCAACATTAGCTTGGAAAGCAATGGAAAAGGGACTTGGTGACGAAAACTAAGGTAATTGTAAGTAATTCAAGAAGGGCAATGGCTTTGCGCACTACACGGGTAACAGCAAGAAAAACACATGCTGTTACTCTCAAAACACAGTAGTGGCTCCGCACATTGCTTTTAAGAAAAAACGTTATTCGTTTTTCTTATACACTCTTTTAGGAGGTTTTTTACATGGCGAAGAAAATGCCAGATATCGGGGAATATAAATATGGTTTCTCGGATAAGGACGTGTCAATTTTCCGTTCGAAAAAAGGTCTAACTCCGGAAATCGTTACTGAAATTTCTAATATGAAAAAAGAGCCAAAGTGGATGTTAGATTTTCGTCTAAAATCACTGGAGCTTTTTTATCAAATGCCTATGCCACAATGGGGTGGCGATTTATCAGAGCTACACTTTGATGAAATAACGTACTATGTAAAGCCGTCAGAGAAATCTGAGAAATCTTGGGATGAAGTACCTGAAGAAATTAAAAATACGTTTGATAAGCTAGGGATTCCTGAAGCTGAGCAAAAATATCTTGCTGGGGTTTCAGCACAGTATGAATCAGAGGTTGTATATCACAACATGCAAGAAGACCTTGAAGAGCAAGGAATCTTGTTTATGGATACTGATTCAGCTCTTAGAGAGCACGAAGAACTTTTCAAAGAGCACTTCGGTTCAGTAATTCCTCCATCAGATAATAAGTTTGCTGCATTAAATTCAGCAGTATGGTCAGGTGGATCGTTCATTTATATGCCTAAAGGTATAAAGACTGAACAGCCATTACAGGCTTACTTCCGTATCAACTCAGAGAACATGGGTCAATTTGAGCGTACGTTGATTATTGCTGATGAAGATAGCCATGTTCACTATGTTGAGGGCTGTACAGCACCTGTATATTCAACGAATTCACTTCATAGTGCGGTTGTTGAAATCATCGTAAAGAAAAATGCGTATTGCCGTTATACAACAATTCAAAACTGGGCGCCAAATATCTTCAACCTAGTTACGAAGCGTACAGTTTGTGATGCTGGTGCGACGATGGAATGGGTTGATGGTAACATTGGTTCTAAGTTAACGATGAAATACCCAGCTGTTATAATGCGTGGTGAAGGAGCAAAAGGAACTATTCTTTCTATCGCAATTGCTGGTAAAGGGCAGCACCAAGATGCTGGTGCTAAGGTTCATCATCTTGCGCCAAATTGTTCATCAACAATTATTTCTAAATCGATTTCAAAACATGGTGGTAAAGTAACATATCGTGGAGTTTGCCACTTCGGTCGTAAATCAGAAGGTTCAAAATCTAAAATTGAGTGTGACACACTAATTATGGATAATGAGTCAACATCTGATACAATTCCGTACAATGAAATCTTAAATAACAATATTACTCTTGAGCATGAGGCGACAGTGTCAAAAGTGTCTGAAGACCAACTTTTCTATCTCATGAGTCGTGGAATTTCAGAAGAAGAAGCAACTGAAATGATCGTAATGGGCTTCATCGAGCCATTCACGAAAGAGTTGCCAATGGAATATGCTGTTGAAATGAACCGTCTTATCAAGTTCGAAATGGAAGGCTCTATCGGGTAATGACAAAAAATCCAACCGCCACGTGTGGTTGGATTTTTTTGTCTCTGATATTCAATTCATTTCTCGATAGGAGTTGATTTGTATTATTTACATTGGTTTAGCTGGATGGGGAGATCATGATGACCTCTATCAAGGTAGTACAAAGAGTAATGAGAAACTAATTATTTATAGCGGTCATTTTCCTGTTGTTGAGATAGATTCCTCATTTTATGGAATTCAGCCAAAGAAAAATTACGAAAAATGGGTTAAAGATACCCCAGATGATTTTCGCTTCGTTGTTAAGGCATTTCAAGGTATTACAGGTCATAGCAGAGGTGAACTGCCCTTTAAATCAAGGGATGTTATGTATGAGTTGTTTATAGAATCCTTAGAGCCTCTTATAACTAGTAATAAATTGGCTATGGTTCTTTGTCAGTTTCCTCCTTGGTTTCATTGTTCGAAAGAAAATGTGCAAGCTTTGCGATATTGTAAAAGGAAATTTGGAGAAATACCCGTTTCTCTGGAGTTTCGTCATCAATCATGGTTTTCACTGCAGTATCGTCAGAAAACGCTGCAGTTCATGAGAGATGAAGGATGGATTCATAGTATATGTGATGAGCCACAGGCAGGTGTTGGTTCAATTCCTGTTGTACTAGAGAATACTGATTCTAAAAAGACACTGATTCGTTTCCACGGGAGGAATACGAAAGGCTGGAATGATCCAGGTGACGGGAACTGGAGAGACGTTCGATACTTGTATACTTATTCAAAAGAGGAATTACTAGAATGGAAAGAGAATATCCTTCAATTAAAGGAATCAACAGAAGAACTATATATCATTTTTAATAATAACTCAGGTGGCGACGCGGCCCAAAACGGTAAAGACTTAATTGATTTATTAAACATCGAATACACAGGCCTAGCACCTCGACAATTGGGACTGTTTGAATGATAATAAGGGAAGAGCAGATTTTGAATTATGAAGGATGAGTTATGATTTATCAGTTGAATAATCAGAATTAGCATGGTTGTTTTAGGTTTTTGTTTTTACATTCATAATTCATAAACCAGAACTCATAATTGTACTAAGAGAGAGTTGGTTTATCATGGAATGGGTTTTGTTAGTTGTTATAGGTTTGATTGCAGGTACGCTTGGAAGTTTAATGGGACTTGGTGGTGGAATTATTATTGTTCCTGCCTTAATGGTCCTTAGCAGTTATACAGTAATATTGATGGGGATTACTCCTCAGGTGGCAGTAGGAACATCACTAGTCATTATGATTTTTACAGGATTATCTTCCACGTTGGCGTATATTAAACAACAGAAGGTTGATTATAAAAGTGGTGCAATTTTCTTTGCGGGAAGTGGACCTGGGGCATTATTTGGTGTATGGCTTAATAGAGATATAGAAGTACAAAGCTTTCTTATTTATTTTGGAATTTTTATTATATTTGTCTCATTTGTTTTAATGATTAGAAAGTACTTGAAGCCATTGAAATTACGTCCAAAAGGAATACGTCGCTCTTATGTGAATGATGAAGGAATAACGATAGAATACGGGTTTCAACCTGCGTTAGCCATAATGATTGCTTTCTTTGTTGGCATGTTCTCCGGTCTATTTGGAATTGGCGGAGGTTCCTTAATGGTTCCTGCGATGATTTTATTATTTGGATTTCCAGCTCATACAGCAGTTGCAACTTCAATGTTTATGATTTTTTTATCTGCAATTGTAAGTTCCATTTCTCATATAAGCCTAGGGAATGTCAATTGGTTATATGCTCTAGCCCTAATACCTGGAGCTTGGTTTGGTGGAAAACTTGGTGCAACAATAAATCAACGCCTAAAAAGCGACACTGTCGTAAATATACTTCGAATTTTTTTAATTATCATAGGTATTCGATTGATTTGGCAGGGAATAGCTGGATAACAGCATTCCTTGTTTTTTCGTACCATTTATATTTATCATAAAAAGATATATTAGTCTGAGTGTTACCTGAAAAAAAGAGGTGAAGTGATGTCATTATCGACCTTTCATATTTATCATACAAATGATTTACATAGCCATTTTGAACAATGGCCTTACATAGCTTCATATTTAAAGGAAAAGCGAAAAGAACTCCATGACCGTTCAGAGGATGTTCTTCTCTTTGATATTGGTGATCATGCAGATAGATGTCATCCGCTTACAGATGCTTCGCTAGGGAAAGCCAATGTAACACTACTAAATGAAGTTGGCTACGATAATGTAACAATTGGTAATAATGAAGGGATTACGTTTGCTAAGGAAGATTTAAGTGATTTATACAGTGATGCAAACTTCCAGGTGCTTGTTTCAAATTTATATGACGAACAAGGACGAACTCCTCGTTGGACAAAGGAATTTGATATACATAAGTTGAGGAATGGGGTAAAGGTTGGGGTAATAGGTGTAACTGTTCCGTTCTATCCTTTTTACACTAAGCTAGGTTGGACGATTAAAGATCCATTAAAAGTATTACCTCCATTAGTAGAGAAAGTACGAAGAGAGGCAGATTTTGTAGTTCTTCTAAGTCATTTAGGAATTTATCAGGACGAGCTTATTGCAGAGGGGATTGAAGGAATTGATGTCATTTTAGGAGGACATCTTCATCATGTCTTAGAAGAGGGACGTGTTGTGAACAATACTCTAATTGGTCAAGCAGGTAAGTTTGGAGAGTATGTCGGTCATCTTGAAATTACTTATGACGAAAAGGAAAAATCAATTGTTGAGTACGGTATTGGTGTAATAGAGATGAAAGATATAGAGCCTTCAGCAGAAACGATTGAATTACTAGCAGAGGTTAATCAAATCAAAGAGAAAATAATGAGTGAAACTATTGTAAATTTAAAAGCGCCATTAACTTTAGAGTGGTTTGATACATCTGATGCTGTGGAGCTATTAGCGGAAGGTTTAAAGGAATGGTGTCAAACAGATTTGAGTATGGTTAATGCAGGTGTTCTCCTTGAGGAATTGCCTGTAGGTCCTGTGACGAAAGGAGATGTACATCGAATTTGTCCACATCCTATTAATCCGTGTGTTGTTACACTTTCAGGAAAGAGGTTAAAAGAAACAATCCATCATGCCTTTACTGAACGAATGAAAAAGCTTGAATTACGTGGCTATGGCTTTAGAGGAAAAGTATTAGGGCAGATGGTCTTTTCAGGTATTGATGTTAAAGTTAAGAAATTAAAAGATGGATTAGACCATGTAACTGAAATAAAGGTATTGGGAGAGCCACTATCTTTGGAAAAAGAGTATCGTTTCGCGACTCTTGATATGTTCACCTTTGGAAAGCTATACCCAGCAATTGCTGCAGCAGAAGACAAGGAATTTTTCATGCCAGAAATGCTGAGGGACATCCTTACATGGAAGCTGAAAAAGCTTTAGGCATAGGCATTGGACTAAGCTTTGCACTTTTTATTAGGTAGCCTCATAAAGTAATCATGAGAAAGGATAAACGCCTGATAAAAGGAGTGGATAACATGTTAGAGATGACACCAATTATCATTGAGGGTAAGCCATTTACGGCAGTTACATTAAAGCTACCAAAAACAAACTTTATGGCAGTGACGAATGATGTAGGATACATTATGTGTGGTGCTCTTGACGTAGCTTTGTTAAATGAAAAGCTAAAAGAAAGAAAGATCGTTGCTGGAAGAGCAGTTGGTGTACGTACAATTGACCAACTCCTTGATGCTCCATTAGAGTCAGTTACTCTTGAAGCAGAAGAGTTAGGAATTAAAGTTGGTATGAAAGGGAAAGACGCTTTATTAAAAATGGAGTATTAAATTTCTAGGAAGCTTTTTAGAGTAAGTAGTTAACTTTTTGAATCAAAAGCCTAATGAACTATATGTGATTTTATCCGTATAGTTCATTAGGCTTTATTCATTTCCTAATTAAGTAAACATAATATGGACTTTTTGAGATTTTTTCATATAGTTAACATAAACCATGTTAACAAACTTTAACACTAATGGTACTCTAAGTATAACATGGGGAATGTCTAATAGTTAGGAGAACATTTATGAGACTAGTGGCAACAAAATCAGTCAAGGAAAATACAAAGCTAGCGAAACCAATTTTTAATGAGAACGGGCAAATTCTGTTACATGAAGGAGTCCCTTTAACATCTAGGATGATCCAACGACTCATAAATATAGGCATAACCTTTATTTACATAGAGGATGAATTAACTCGAGATATTGTAATGAAAGAGGTTGTTTCTGAACAGACGAAGATGAAAGCTCTTACTACGATTAAAGAAGAGTTCACATCGATTTCTGAAGACTTACTGTCTAAGAAAAGCTTTAATCGAGATCATTTGAGTAAGAATTTTTCCGGAGTAGTTCGCGCTATATTAGATGATATAAAAAATAATCAAGAAGCCCTTGCGATGCTTACTGATGTTTATGTGTATGATTCTTATATTTTTACCCATTCTATGAATGTAACTATTTATTCTTTAGGACTTGCTATGCAGTTGAAGATGACTGATAAACAGCTTATGGAAATTGGTATTGGTGCGATGCTTCATGACGTTGGCAAAATGGCAATACCTGCGGAAATTTTAAATAAACCTGGCAGACTTAATGATGAAGAATTTGCTATTGTCAAAAGACATGCAAGAGAAGGATATGAGCTATTAAAGGATTTACCTAACATCTCATTACTAACAGCACATTGTGCATTGCAGCATCACGAAAGGTTAGATGGATCAGGGTATCCACAGCAGCTTATAGGGGATAAAATCCATACATATGCAAAGATTATTGGAATTGCAGACGTATTTGATGCAGTTACTTCCAGTCGAGTTTACCGAGGAGCGATGCTACCACATGAAGGGTTAGAGCTATTATATGCTGGCGCAGGAAAGTTGTATGATAATGCATTGATCGAAGCATTTCGTCGTACTGTAGCTGTATATCCTGTGGGTGTAACGGTAGGGTTAAGTGATGGAAAAGAAGGTATAGTTGTAAAACAAAATAATCAGCTTAGTACCCGTCCAGTCATTCGGATTCTGTCTGAAAATGGTACACCTCTAGACAAGCCATATGATGTAGACTTAATGAAACAGATGAATGTAACGATTACAGAATGTGAAGCGATTTTGTAAAATAAACACCCCAAGGAGGAAATGCCTTGGGGTGTATTTAAATTATGAGGACTTTATTCTTCTTCACTATGTCCCTTCTTATGCTTATTCCATTTTGGAATATATCCGTTTTCCTTTAATTTGCTATGATGACTTTCAAAGTGCTCAATTATCTTTTTACCCTTTTCATCAGTAAAGACTCCGAACTCAACATATTTCCCAATGACTTCTTTTTGTTTTACTAAAATACCTTCATATAATACTGATAATTCCTGCTGTTGTTTCTTTGTCAATAGAATTTCAGATACCTCTTGGTCCGGAACCGCTTCTTCTGCGTGAATTTGATGACCTACTAATGGACCTACTAATAAAACACTTGCAGCTACAAAGCTTAAACAGAACTTTTTCAACAATAGTCACTCCCTATGTAAGTTTCTACTTCTATCGTGTGTAATATTTCTGCTTTTATCCTTAGAATATTGTACGTTTTAAGATTTGTCCTGTTTGATAGAAGTGGTACAATAGTTTAATGAAAAGTAGATGAAAGGAAGTTTATATATGAGCTTGAATGAGCAGGAGTATTTAAATTTATGTCAGACGATTTTTGAAAAAGGAGCTAAAAAAGGGGATCGAACAGGTACAGGTACGGTTTCTATATTTGGACACCAAATGAAATTTGATTTAAATGAAGGCTTTCCTTTATTAACGACAAAACGTGTTCCTTTTAGATTAGTTGTCAGTGAGCTATTATGGTTTATTAAAGGTGATACAAACATACGTTATCTATTAAAGCATAATAATAATATATGGAATGAGTGGGCTTTTGAGCGGTGGACGAAAAGTGAAGAGTATTCAGGTCCAAATATGGAAGAATTCGGGATTCGTTGTCAACAAGATGAAGATTTTAACAAAGTGTATCAGGATGAAATGGACAAGTTCAAGGAAAAAATACTAAATGATGATGATTTTGCAAAGAAATACGGCGACTTAGGCAATGTTTATGGGAAGCAGTGGAGAGAATGGCGTACAACTACAGATGAGACAATAGATCAGCTAAAAGACGTGATCGATATGATAAAAACAAACCCTAATTCTAGACGTTTATTAGTATCAGCATGGAATCCAGAGGATGTACCCAATATGGCATTACCTCCTTGTCATACGATGTTCCAGTTTTATGTCGCAGATGGAAAATTGTCGTGCCAGCTTTATCAGCGAAGTGCGGATGTGTTCCTAGGTGTTCCATTTAATATAGCAAGCTATGCGCTATTGACTCATCTAATTGCACATGAATGTGGTTTAGGAGTAGGAGAGTTTGTTCATACATTAGGTGACGCACATATTTATTTAAATCATCAAGAGCAAGTAGAAACACAGCTGGAAAGAGATGTACGTGCATTACCAACAATCAAAATAAATTCAGAGCTTGGCTCAGTTTTTGATGCTGAAATGGATGACATTGAGTTAATTGGGTACGATCCCCACCCTTCAATAAAAGCCCCAATAGCAGTTTAAATATTAAAATTCTGAACGAACGGAGTGTTCTAATGATTTCATTTATTGTTGCCATGGATACGAACCGCGTCATTGGAAAAGATAATGATTTGCCTTGGAAATTGCCAGCAGACTTAGCATATTTTAAAAAGGTGACGATGGGAAACCCGATTTTGATGGGCAGAAAAACACATGAATCAATTGGTCGACCACTACCAGGTAGGGATAATATTATTATTACTAGAAACGAGAATTACGAAGCAGAAGGCTGTATCGTTGTTCATTCAACAGAAGAAATAAAGAAGCTTGAACAAGAGAGAAGTGATGAGATATTTGTTATTGGTGGGGCAGAAATTTTTAAAGAGACTCTCCCAATTGCAGACAAATTATATATCACTCTAATTCATGAAGAGTTTGATGGAGATACATTCTTCCCCGAGATAGATATGAAGCAATGGAAGCTAATTTCATCAGAAAAAGGAATTGTAGATGAAAAAAATATACATGAGCACGAATTCTTAATTTATGAGAGAAAATCGTAAATAGCAGGTCAACCCTGTCCCCCGCATGCATAGGTATAGTGCAAAGGGGGTTTTTTACTATGCGCAGCAGATGGAACAGACCTAGACCCCGCAAAGGCCCACTGCCTTTTCGGTATGTGTTGCTATTATCGTTTGTTATTTTTATTGTTTTGACCGTGCAAGGTTTCTGGCTTGTGGAAAAGGGGATTAGACCGACCTTAATCCATATTGCTAAAACAGAAACTCAAAAAATCGGTACACAGGCAATAAATGATGCAATTTCAAAAAAGATTGTCGAACAGATTGATATGGAAGAATTAATTATTGTAGATAAGGATAACAACGGTGATATTACATCTGTCAGTTTTAACACGCAAATTTATAACCGGGTAACATCAGAAGCAACACTAAGGGTACAAAAGTATTTAAAAATGGTAGAGCAAGGTCAAATTGAAGATTTGGGAGTACCTGATGGAGTTGAAGTAGAGTGGAATGAACAATCGTTCTCGCAAAACGGAATTATTCATACGATCCCTCTAGGTCAAGCTACAAACAATGCCCTTCTCGCTCATTTAGGTCCACAAGTACCAGTACGTTTTACAGCGATTGGAGATGTAAAGGCACAAATGAGTGAAAGAATTGAGTCTACAGGCATTAATAACACGTACATACGTGTCTCTGTTGACATCCAAGTCGATGTAAAAGTCGTTATACCATTTGCGACAGATACGGAAGTGGTTGCTACATCAATTCCAGTTGGCATTATGTTCGTTCAAGGAAAAGTTCCTGAATTTTATAATTCTGGTGGTGGAGAAATGCCAGCTCCAGCGATTATAAGGGAATCAGATATACGAGAGGTAATTGAAAACAATCAAAATTAATTTTGTTAGTAAGATAGGTGTCCTAAAAGTTATTAGCTTTAGGGGCACCTATTTCTATTAGAAATGTTCCATCAACTTTTCGAGAAAATTCGTCAAAAAATTCAAAAAATCCTTTGACAAACTAAAAGCCCGTAATTATAATAAAATAATGAATTGTCAGAAAATAAAAAGACGGTTCAAGAAGGGAATGCCTCATTTTATTAATTTTATGCGTTAAAGTGAATAGGTATTTTCTTTTACTATAATAAATGTTTAGACAAGAATAATATTTTTATATATAATAATGTTTAAATATTTAGAATATAATGTATTGTCAAACAAAACACTTTAGAAAGGGGTAGAGAAAATGAATTATCGTGAACAATGGGGCACACGTGCTGGTTTCATACTAGCTGCAATTGGTTCTGCTGTAGGGTTAGGTAATATTTGGCGTTTCCCTTATGTGGCCTATGAAAATGGAGGAGGAGCCTTTTTACTACCGTATTTATTTGCACTTTTAACTGCTGGTATTCCGCTATTAATAATGGAGTTTACAATGGGTCACAAGTATCGCGGCTCAGCCCCACTATCATATGCACGCATGAATAAGAAAACTGAATGGATTGGTTGGTGGCAAGTAGCTATATCCTTTGTCATTGCAACATACTATGCTGTTATCATCGCATGGGCTATGGCATATGCATACTTTGCACTAGATTTAAGATGGGGTGATGATACAGGAGGATTCCTTTTCGGAGAGCATTTACAGCTAGCTGATGCTCCAGGTCAGGTTGGAAGTCTTGTACCATCTGTATTTATTCCACTTATTCTTGTATGGGTGATTACTTTAGGTGTTTTATTTAAAGGGGTTAAGAAAGGGATTGAGGTTGCAAACCGTATCTTCATTCCGACATTAGTGGTATTATTCTTAATTATTGTTATTCGTGCTGTAACTCTTGACGGAGCAGCTTTAGGTTTAGATTCATTCTTCAAGCCAAACTGGAGTGAAATTATGACGCCTAGTGTTTGGGTAGCGGCTTATGGGCAAGTATTCTTCAGTTTATCAATTGCCTTTGCTATTATGATTACGTACTCAAGCTATCTTGGTAAAAAATCAGATATTACAAACAACGCTTTCATTACAGGTTTTGGTAACTCTAGTTTTGAAATGCTAGCAGGTATTGGTGTATTTGCTGCGTTAGGTTTCATGGCTACACAAGCAGGAGTAGGGGTAGATGAAGTTGCTGCTGCAGGTATTGGTTTAGCTTTCGTGGTGTTCCCACAAATTATAAATGAGTTCCCTGCATTAAATGGATTATTTGGATTCTTATTCTTTGCAAGTTTGGTATTAGCAGGTCTATCATCTTTAATTTCAATCGTACAAACGTATGTAGCTGGGATTCAAGATAAGTTTAAAGTATCACGTACAAAAGCAGTTATGTATGGTGGTGGACTATCTGCATTAATTTCAATCTTATATGCTACACAAGGTGGATTATACTTCTTAGACGCAGCTGACTATTTCATTAACACATTTGGTATCGCTCTTTCTGGTTTAATCAGTGTTATTGCAATTGCTTGGTTTGCGAAGAAGCTTCCTGATTTACAAAGTCATGCAAACTCAGTATCAGATATTGTATTAGGACAATGGTGGAAAATCTGCTTAGGTATTATTACACCTGTTGTACTTGGATACATGGCTATCCAAAACTTAATTGGAAACTTCCAAGAGAATTATGAAGGTTATCCAACATCGTTCTTACTATATTCTGGATGGGGCGTTGCTATTGGTGCAATTGTAATTGGATTTATTTTTGCGTCACTTAAATGGGGTAAAAACGACCTAGAGGTTCCTACAACAACTGACAAAGGAGCTGATCAATAATGAGTGCAAGTGCAATCGTTATGATGATTATTGGATTAGGAATTATTTGGGGTGGATTAACATTAAGTATCCTTCATGCTGTGAAAGTAGCGAAACAAAGTAAATAATATGTAGAAATTGCGTCAAGGTTTGATAAACCTTGACGCAATTTTTGTTTAGGAAACTGTACTTTAATGTGGATAAATGAAAGCATATTCAACAAATTCCACTTGCATGCTTTCCTTATTTTTTCTTTGCTGCTCGCTCTTGTCGTTCCCAACGTTTTAATGATGGGTATGGGTCAAAGGACCATTCTGTATAACCATTGTCACGGTACATACCGTAATGTAAATGTGGTGGGAATTTCCCTTGTGTACCAGGCTTTCCATAACCACTACTTCCTACATAGCCAATTACATCTCCTGGCTTAACAACGGTACCAGTATCAATTCCTTTTTCAAATCCACTTAGATGAGCGTAATAATGATAGACATTGTTTAGATCACGTACACCAACGCGCCATCCACCGTATCGATTCCAACCTTTTAGTTCTACGATACCATACGTAGTTGATTTAACAGGAACGTTATAATTAGCGAAAATGTCCGTACCTTCATGGATGCGTCGTCCACCCCAGCCACGCTTATCACCCCATGTATTTTTGTAGCTATAGTTGTGGTGAAGTGGCATTGGAAACGCATTTTTGTTTAAGTCTAATGTGTCAAAGGTTTCGAATATTTTCGAATGACCGTGTATAATGTTTACAGTTTGTTCCCGGTGATAGTATTCCCACAAGGCAATGCGAAAGTCTTGTTCCTCAAAACCATATTTCTCAATATGTCGAGCAAATGTGAAGAGAATATCTTCATCATCTGTACGGCTTGCAATTCCATCACCATTTCCGTCGAGACCGATTCCACCAAAAAGAGAAATAGAGAAAGGATCATCATCTTCTAAATTAGGATTAAGTGGTCCAACCCAGTGCTGTGGCGCAAAGTATATGCCAATGATACCTTCTTCTTCCGGTCTATCCTTTCTTGCTCTACGCAAGCCTCTTTCGTAATAATCAACAGCAGCAAGGTATTGCCACGGTACATTTGTGACAGTTTCTACTTTTTTATAAAGTGCCATTCTTTTTTCAAGCTTTTCTTCGTACGATAGTTCTTCGTTAGCGTAAATATTTGTTTCTGTTACTGTAGGTATAACCATGAAAAAAACAATGAAAATGATGGCAACCTTTTTCATCATTGTTAAAAGCTCCTTTCTCACTTACTGTTAGAATTAGTTTGATTCTATTTGTTCAAAATAATAGTAGGTAAATGGTGGTAAAATTCCTGTGAGATTTGGAACTTGTCCAATGCCGTGTTACATTATAGGTTGAAAGGTTTCTATTCCTTTTAAGTATGTTAGTCGACAAATACAATTAATCATGAGATGATAATATTAAAATAATAGTTAAGCACTATAGGCTACATAAAGAGCTATTGGCCAAATTTATAATTGGAGTGAAAAAAATGGCAAAGAAAGAAGAACATATTCGAAAACCAGATTGGCTAAAAATTAAATTAACAACGAATGAAACATATACAGGCTTAAAAAAAATGATGCGAGAAAAAAATCTTCATACAGTGTGTGAAGAAGCTAGATGTCCAAATATCCATGAATGTTGGGCAGAAAGAAAAACAGCTACTTTTATGATTCTTGGAGATGTTTGTACTCGTGCTTGTCGTTTTTGTGCGGTAAAAACAGGACTACCTACTGAACTAGATACTAAAGAGCCTGAACGAGTTGCTGAATCAGTTGAGTTAATGGGTCTTAAGCATGCTGTTATCACAGCAGTTGCAAGAGATGATTTAAAAGATGGTGGAGCTACTATTTTTGCAGAAACAGTACGTGCTGTTCGTAAAAAAAGTCCTTTCTGTACAATTGAAGTATTACCTTCTGATATGATGGGTTCTCTAGATAGCTTAAGAACATTAATGGACTCTAAGCCTAATATTCTGAATCATAATATTGAAACAGTGCGTCGCTTGACTCCAAGGGTGCGAGCGCGTGCAACATATGACCGTTCATTAGAGTTTTTACGTCGTGCTAAGGAATTACAACCACAAATCCCAACCAAGTCAAGTTTAATGATTGGTATAGGCGAGACATGGGACGAAATTCTTGAGGTAATGGATGATTTACGTGCAAATAATGTAGATATTATGACAATAGGTCAATACTTACAGCCGTCAAGAAAGCATCTAAAGGTTGAAAAGTACTATTCACCTGATGAATTTGCAGAGCTTAAAGAAATCGCCTTATCAAAAGGATTCAATCACTGTGAAGCTGGTCCATTAGTACGTTCTTCGTATCATGCTGATGAGCAAGTAAACGAAGCACAAGTGAGAGAAGAAGCAAAAAAAGCTGTAGAATAGATGGAAATAAGGGTGTGCCACTTCTAAGGCACACCCTTATTATGCTATTAACGCATATTTGTATCGTCATTCCTTAAATTTGTTTCATTATCATATTGCTGTGCTTGCCCGTGCCCTTGAGGATATGATCTCATTTCCTCTATTGTTAGGCTCATAATTTCATCTACATCAGGGCTACTTGTACTTAAAGACCCAAAACGTTGAATGTCATTGAACATACGTGGATTATCTGCAACGTACACGTCATAAAAGCGTGGGATAATCGATTCTGCTGTTAAACGCACTTGATTTGCAACAGCTTCACGATCTTCTGAATCCGTTGTGTACGCTATAAGTACATACTTATCAGAAACAAGTGTCCCTGCTTCCTCAACTTCAGGTAAGTAAACTGCCATTTCACTTATTGCATCAGCAAGTAATGCACGATCATAATAAGCTACTCGTGGGTTACGGTTCTGTTGTCTTACCTGTGCTTCATGATGTCGAACATAACCAAATTTAGTTCGGTCAACATCTTCACGATTAATTTTTTCAGTTTGTGAATGGTGGTACCGTACGTCTGTTTCCGCTTCACCAAGTGCTGTAGGAGATTCATTACCCATCATTTGACCGCAACCAGTAGTAAGAGACAATGTACAAAGACCAACAAACGCCGTAAGTATCAATTTTTTCATAAAACATATACCTCCCTTTATTGAATAGAGTGACCGAAAAATACCGTTTTATCCGAAGTGGAGGGTAGTAAAAATTGCAAATGTAGAATTACAAATGGCAAATTTAATTAAAGTACAAATGCAAAAAAAGTAATTTAGCTTTCCAATTCGCAATTCGCAATTCATAATTTGTAATTGCAATTTAATTGCTCTCATGTTGTTTTTCAAAATTTGTGGTAAAATTATGTTTGAAGGTGAGGTGTAACTCAAAATGGTTCGAGTTCAAGGTGTTCAATTTGAAGTAGTTGAGGATGTTAAAGAGGCTTGGAATGAAGAAGAGTTTAAAGCGAGATATAGTGAAGTATTAAATAAATATGATTATATTGTTGGAGATTGGGGTTACGAACAGCTTCGACTTCGGGGCTTTTTTGAAGATCATAATCGTAAATCCACCTTTGATACAAAAATTAGTACATTACCAGAATATTTGTATGAATATTGTAATTTTGGTTGTGCGTATTTTGTACTGAAGAAGCAAAAAGAAAGTAAACCTAAGAAAACAGAATAATTTCTTAGATAGACAAGCAATCAAGTCAAACATATAAAAAAATCCACGATGACATGTCATCGTGGATTTTGTATACGGTTTGAATAAGAGCTAAAAGTAAACATCAACTATTGGTCCTAGTCGTTATACTACCTCATATAAAAACTCACGTAGGTCATTCGCTTCTTCTTCTGTGATGTTGTAAGCATGTTCTAGATAGCCTGGCTCTTCAAGGTCATCTCTACCGATGATAGCGAAACGATTTGAAAGCATATCTAGTACTAAGTGTTTTCCATAATGTTTTGATGTTGTTGTAATCGCTAAATCAAAGCGCTGATTTTCCCCCATGAAGCTGACGAATCTAGTTTTTGTATCTTCCTGCTCGTTATATAGGTAAAAGCGTTCAGTCATTGTAAGTTACCCCTTTCGATTGTTTATTCATTCATCATTATATGTGGTTTGTTATCAAGACGATGGTGTGCTTTGATGAAACGGACTGTCCCTGTTTTTGCACGCATGACAATGGAATCAGTTTCTGCGATGTCACCACCTAAAAAGCGTACACCCTCTAATAATTCACCAGATGAAACTCCTGTAGCTGCAAAAATAGCATCATCGCCACGTACTAAATCATCAATTGTTAGGATTTGATGAGGGTCTTCTAACCCCATCTTTTGACAACGCGCATATTCCTCATCATTCATCGGTACAAGTCGTGCCTGCATGTCTCCACCTAGAGCTTTAAGTGCCGCTGCTGAAATAACGCCCTCAGGAGCTCCGCCAGTTCCAACAAATAAATCAATTCCCGTATGAGGTAAAGCTGTTGCAATAGAAGCACCTACATCACCATCACCAAATAGCTTAACACGTGCTCCTTTATTTCTAACACGTTCAATCAGTTCGGCATGGCGTTCTCTTTCTTGAATAATAACAGTAACATCACGTACTCGTTTGTCCGTCATTTTTGCTACAATATCGATTGTTTTTTCAATCGGATCATCAATTCGAACTAGACCAGCTGCTTTAGGTCCTACAGCGATTTTTTCCATATACATATCAGGTGCATGAAGCAATGTGCCTTTATCAGCAACAGCGATAACAGCCATTGCATTAGGGTGCCCCTTTGCTACAATATTTGTACCTTCTAGAGGGTCAACTGCAATATCTACCTCTGGACCTAGTCCACTTCCAACCTCTTCTCCTATATATAGCATTGGAGCCTCATCTAATTCCCCTTCACCAATCACAACTGTTCCTTTACAGTTTACAGAGTCAAACATTTTTCTCATCGCAGTAGTTGCTGCATCATCTGCCTCGTTCTTTAATCCACGTCCTAACCATTGAGAGCAAGCCAGTGCAGCAGCTTCAGTAACTCGGACTATTTCTAGTGCTAATTCACGATCCAAACCCTTCTCCTCCAGTTCTATCTTCATTTACAATTATTCAAGTAGAAAAGATAACCCCTGAACATTAGGAGCTATAATAATGGTGTTTTCCAACCATTCACTTAGTATAATCAACCTAATCATATCAAAATAGAGAATAAGAAGAAAATATTTTATTATAATTGAGCCACTATTTTTATAACAAAATAGCGTTTATGCTATACTAATTGAAGATAACTAATGAAGTATGATGGGGGATTGAATATGTACTTTGTCGATAGAGAGAAGATTCAGCAAACATTAACGTATATGGAACAGTGTATCGATCTATTTGAGTCTCAAGAGAAATGGGAACTTCCAATTGAACAATTAGGGTTGGAACGGATTGCTCATTCTTTTATTGAGGCGGTTATTGATGTAGGGAACAGTATGATTGATGGCTTTATTATGAGAGATCCAGGCGGATATGAAGATATTGTAGATATATTAGAGGATGAAAAGGTATTATCATCGGGGCAAGCAGGCTCGATAAAAAATGTAGTGCGCTACCGTAAACCACTTGTTCAGTCATATATCGCGATAAATCACGAGGAACTACTTGATGTAATTCAAAAGAATTTAGAGGCATTAAAGAAATTTCCGCATTCAGTCCGAACGTATTTAGAGGTAGAATTAGGACCTGTATCAGCTTTTTTACCAGAAGAAAATAAATAACTCTTTGAAAAAATCCATACCAAAAGGTGTGGTTTTTTCCTTTTAACAAAGGGTGTACAAACATTTCTATACATTTTTGTTTAAAAATTTACTTATGTCGCAAAATCGTCTACAATAGTAGTAAGGCGGTGAGAGATAATGAGTAAACAAGTCACCTCGACAAAGGAACAAATACTTGATTTATTAAAAAAGCATCAACAATTAACCGTAGCTGATTTAGCGATTCATTTAGGAATTACTGAAATGGCTGTTCGACGTCATTTAAATACTCTTGAACGTGATAATCTGATTCAGACGAACCTGGTCCGCCAAGCGATGGGAAGACCGACAAATATGTACTCTTTAACCTTAACAGGACAGGAGAACTTTCCTCGAAATTACGCGATGCTCACAATAGATTTCCTTCAAGATATTGAGGAACTTAGTGGAAAAAAAGTTATTAAAGAACTTTTTGAGCGTCGGAAAGAACGAATGAGAGAAACATACCAGGAAGTTCTTGATAAAAAAACATTTGAAGAAAAAATTAAAGCACTTGCTGACATACAAAATAAAAATGGGTATATGGTTGAATGGGAAAAAAGTGATGATGAAACTTTTATCTTTAAAGAATACAATTGTCCCATTTCACAAATTGCGAAAGAATATCCTGTTGCATGTGAATGCGAACAAGGTCTCTTTAAAGAACTATTAGAAACAGAAGATATTGAATGTGAGGCATGTATGGCAACAGAAGAAGTCCCACATTGTTACTATAAAATTAAAAAGCCAGCTGAAGATTAGAAGCTACACAATTTGTGGAAGCTTCTTTTTTTAATGGGTAATGGTTAATTTTCAATGGTTAATGATTAATGGTTAATGGAATTAAGGGCTTCTGATTAACTGTTTATAATAGCTTATTAAGAGTCTATCAATTGAAATTAACAATTAACAATTAACAATTAATAATTAACAGTTAAAGTAAAGTTCGTTCATAATTCCAAACGTTTCCGGTAGAATATAGATATATTAAAGAAGATTGGGCGGTGATGTTTAGGTGACGAAGTATAAAGGATTTTTAATTGATTTAGATGGGACTGTGTACCGAGGAACTGAGAAGATTGATGAAGCAGTTAGATTTGTTAATAAATTAAATGAGATGCAATTACCGTATTTATTTGTAACGAATAATTCTTCAAAAGCTCCAGCAGATGTCGCTGAAAAGCTTGTTCAGATGGGAATAGAGACGACGGAACAGCATGTCTTTACGACAAGCCAAGCAACAGCAAAATATATTTTGGATCAGGAAGGTCAATCGCGAATTTACGTCATTGGTGAAGAAGGAGTTCGTCATGCTCTAGAAGAGAAAGGACATGTTTTAGTAGAAGATGAAGCGGATGTTGTCGTAGTCGGAATTGACCGTTCGATAACATATGAAAAGCTTGCCGTTGCCTGCTTACAAGTTCGTAACGGAGCAACTTTTGTTTCTACTAATGGTGATGTAGCGATTCCAACAGAGCGTGGCTTGTTGCCAGGGAATGGTTCATTAACATCGGTAATCTCTGTTTCAACAGGTGTGTCTCCTGTCTTTATCGGGAAGCCAGAATCAATTATTGTGGACCAAGCATTAGAGGTTCTTGGAATTTCTAAAGAGGATACATTATTAATTGGGGATAACTATGATACAGATATTTTGGCTGGAATTAATGCAGGGATTGATACCTTGATCGTACATACAGGGGTTACAACAAGAGAACATATTGAAAAAGTTACGAGTAAACCGACTTATTCTGTAGATTGCTTAAGTGAATGGGTATTTGAGGAAAGGTAATCGTAGAACAATGGCTCCGCACGCTGCGCGTCAATTGTTAATTATAACTATTTGACTTCAAGGCAGCGGCTTTGCCTATTGTCTACTCAGATATCCTTTTATTCAGTATGTTCGGCACTATGAGCTAACCTACTAGAAGCAGCAGCTGCAATCGCACCGACAATATCATCTAAAAACGTATGGCAATCTTTTGAGTTTTTATCATTTAACTTTTCCAAAATCCCTGGCTTTTGTTTATCGATATAGCCATAATTCGTGAAACCTATCGAGCCATACACGTTGACAATCGATAGAGCGATTATCTCATCTACTCCGTATAACCCTTCATCTCGTTCAATAATTCCTTGAAGTGGCTCTTCTAGAAGCCCTTTTTCAGCAAGGATATCTAATTGAATACCAGTCAAAATGGCATTTTGTACTTCTCTTTTCGTTAGAACTCGATTGACATTTTCTCTGCACTTTTCGATCGTCAGATTTGGATAGTATTTTACTTGTAAAAAGTAAACGAGGTCGGCGATTTGCTCAATTGTGACCCCTCTTTCCCCTAACCATGTTCGTGCTACTTTTTCTAATTCACTTTGTGCTCTTTCAATTTCCAATCTAGTCACCTCATTTCAGATTCCAGTGAATTACACTTTAGAACTGGAGCGTCTTTTCTTTGGAAGCAGTTCATCTCTTAGTGTTTGTTGTTGCGAAAGAAAATATAACAACTGTTCCAATACACTCTTTTAGTAAAGGACGTTATAATCTATTGTCCATTTTAAAAAAAGGGGTGTACTATCATATTTACGCCTTGTTACACATTTTATGATACTGGGTCATAGACTATCTTATGATTTAGGCAAAAGAGGAGTGAGGACTTTGTTTGGAAGAAATATTTATGACCACTATAACCTCTATTGTGAACAGTTAATAAATATTGGTAAATATGAAGGTTTTGTTGCAAATGGAGAGCTTTATATTGCAGTACCTGCTAATGATAGGACCGAAGTTAGTCCTGAGCAGGTTTTATCCATTAGTGAACAGGTAAATGCGTATGGAGATACGAAGGTTGCTCAACACATTCGAACAAAAGACGGTCAAATGACAGCGTTAGTAGATGGAGAAACGATATTTCTGTATCGAATACCACCAATAAGCTTGCAATATGACGGAGGTCTTGGCAAAGAATTAGCCTCTTTTCACCAAAATGGCGTTTTTGTAGCGGAATCAAGACAAAACTGGGATGGAGCAACAAAATGGAAAGAGTTATGGGAGAAAAGACTACAGCAATTAGAACGTTGGTATGAACATATTCTTATGCAACCTCACAAGACAGAAATAGATGAAGCGTTTTTATTTACTTTTCCTTATTATATGGGATTAACGGAAAATGCTATTCAATATGTAGTCGACGGAAATTTAGATGATACGGTTCGAGATAGAGGTTTCTCGACTGTTTGCCATAGACATTTCACTGATTCAACTTGGCTAACGTTAGAAGAGGGAAGTGGGCAAGTAAAAGTACCTACAGATTGGATTATTGATCATCCAAGTCGGGATATAGCAGAGTGGATTCGTTATCAAATGTTAAATCAAGACGAACCACTTCAAAGTATAGAAAAATTCCTAAATGAATATGAAAATGTAAGGGTGATTAGCCCATATGGCTGGAGATTAATTTATGGTCGTCTTCTTTTTCCTCTTCATTATTTTGAGGCAATTGAAAACTGCTATTCAGCATGTGTAACTACAAGAGCACTTTATGAAGAAGAATTTTTACAAGTACTTGCAAAAGAAGAACAAAACGAAAAATTGTTACGTAATTTTTATAGTAAGCTTCATATTCCTTATAGAGAAGTAGGTCTGTCTGTCGTTGATTGGTTATCGTAAGTATGAGATGATTGAGGAAAAAGGTAAAGGTAGGAGAAGTATGAAGCCATACGTATTTGTTACTAGAAAGATAAGTGAAGAAGCATTGCGACCATTACGAGAAATTGCAGATATAAAGGTATGGCCAGAGGATGAAGTACCTGTTTCTAGAGAAGTACTTTTAGATGAAGCGTCTCGAGCATCTGCTTTATTTACGATGGTGTCTGATCCGATTAATAAGGAGCTTTTTGATTTAGCTCCTAATTTACAGGTTGTCGCTAATATGGCGGTAGGTTTTGATAATATTAATGTAGAAGAGGCAACGCAAAGAGGTATTATCGTCTGCCATACTCCTGATGTCTTAACAGATACGACAGCAGATTTAACATTTGCTCTTTTAATGGCAACTGCTAGAAGGCTAGTAGAGGCTTCGAATTATATTAAAGAGGGTCAGTGGAAGGAGTGGAGTCCGTTATTATTAGCAGGCTATGATATTCATCATAAAAAGATTGGGATTATCGGTATGGGACGGATTGGAGAAGCGGTTGCGAAAAGAGCAACTGGGTTTGATATGGAAATTCTTTATCATAATCGAACAAGAAAGCCTGAAGCGGAAAAAGCATTGAATGCCAAATATGTCTCTTTTGATGAAGTTATTGAGGATTGTGATTTCGTTGTATCAATGGTTCCTTATACAAATGAGACTAAGGGTATTTTTAACGAAGGCGTATTCAAGGCAATGAAGAAAACAGCTATCTTTATAAATGCTTCTCGTGGCGGAGTAGTTAATGAAGAAGCTTTATACCAGGCGCTACAATATAAGGAAATAGCAGCAGCGGGTTTAGATGTGTTTTCTAAGGAGCCAATTGGTGCTGAACACCCATTACTTACGCTACCTAATGTTGTTGCATTACCTCATATAGGCAGCGCTAGCTATGAGACGAGAGGAGCAATGGTAGAGATGACGGTTGAAAACATTATTCGAGTATTACAAGGGACTGAACCTCTTGCTGTTGTAAATAAGGAAGTGCTCTCATCTACTGCTCGAGAAAAATGAAACAAATTGAATTCTGTTTTTGTTTCGACTAATTGAAGTATATATTATACTTTTCAATCGTCATTTTTCCCTTTATTGTAACAAAAAGTTAGAAACTTCTTGCAATTAAAAATAGCAAGAAGTTTTTTTTGTGCTAAAATAATGAGGTCAATATAGAAATTTTCTAAATTCTCTTGTAATATAATGAAATACGCTCTATAATGTCCTTTATAGGAACACATTTGTTCATATGTAGTGAACAATTATTAGTGTCAAACATACGATAGCAGATAAATAGAAAAGCAAGATGCTAAAAGGGAGTGTTAACTATGGAAAAAGGAATATCAGTTGGACTATTAGGGCTTGGAACAGTAGGTAGTGGGGTTATTCAAATTATCCAAAGACATCAAGAAGAACTAAAGCATCAAGTTGGTTGCCCTGTTTCTGTAGAAAAAGTATTAGTAAGAAACTTAGAGAAAAAGAGAAATGTAGATATTGATGAATCGAAGCTAACTGAGCATGTAGAGGAAGTTATCGCTAACCCGGAGATTGATGTAGTAATTGAGGTAATGGGTGGAGTAACTGAAGCGAAAGAATATATTATATCTGCCCTTGAGAATAAAAAGCATGTAGTTACAGCTAATAAGGATTTAATGGCTTTATATGGTGCAGAACTATTACAAGTAGCTAGTGATAATCAATGTGATTTATTTTATGAAGCGAGTGTAGCAGGTGGAATTCCGATTATTAGGAGCTTAGTAGAAGGGCTCTCTGCTGATAGAATTACTAAAATGATGGGGATTGTGAACGGGACTACAAATTTCATTTTAACGAAAATGAGCAAAATTGGTAGCTCTTACGATGACGTGTTAAAAGAAGCACAAGAGCTTGGTTATGCTGAAGCAGATCCTACTTCAGATGTTGAGGGGTTAGATGCAGCTAGGAAAATGGCCATTTTATCAACTTTAGGATTTTCAATGAACATAGGACTTGAGGATGTTGTTGTTCGAGGAATTACAACAGTCACAGAAGAAGATCTACACTATTGTGAACAGCTTGGTTATACAATGAAATTAATTGGTCTCGCTGAGCGTACTGATGGTCGCGTAGAGGTAAGTGTTCAACCTACATTATTACCAAACGAACATCCATTAGCTTCAGTGAACGACGAATTTAATGCAGTTTACGTTTATGGTGAAGCGGTTGGGGAAACGATGTTCTACGGCCCTGGTGCAGGGTCTTTACCGACAGCAACTTCAATCGTATCAGATTTAGTGACAGTTATGAAGAACAAACGACTTGGTGTAAATGGTCGAAGTGTCACTGCTCCTCTTTATGAAAAGCAGTTAAAGACAGATGAAGAAATTGAATCAAAGTATTTCCTACGTTTACATGTAACTGACAAAGCAGGGACATTCTCAGCTATTACATCAATTTTTGCTGAACATGAAGTAAGCTTTGAAAAGTTGTTACAGTTACCAATAAACGAAGAGGTAGCGGAAATAATTATTATTACACATAGAACAAGTAAGAAGACTTATGAAGACATTTATAATGGATTAAATAATTTAGAAGTAGTTCAATCAGTTGAAAGTAGTTATCGAGTTGAGGGAGGAAACAAATAATGAGTAGCTGGAAAGGTTTATTATCTGAATATAAAGAGTATTTACCAGTAAATGAGGATACACCAATGCTTTCTTTAAGAGAGGGGAATACACCATTAATTCCACTTGAGAATCTATCAAAAGAGTGGGGTGTTGAGGTCTATGTAAAGGTTGAGGGAGCGAATCCAACTGGATCATTTAAAGACCGTGGAATGGTTATGGCTGTTGCTAAAGCAAAAGAAGAAGGCAGTAAAACCATTATCTGTGCGTCAACTGGGAATACATCAGCAGCAGCTGCTGCATATGGTGCACGTGCAGGGCTTCGTTGTATCGTAGTAATTCCAGAAGGGAAGATTGCCCTTGGTAAGCTAGCTCAAGCAGTAATGTATGGAGCTGAAATTTTAGAAATTCAAGGAAATTTTGATAACGCACTAGATATCGTTCGTAAAATTAGTGAAGTTGAGCCAATTACATTAGTAAATTCAGTAAATCCGTATCGTATTGAAGGACAGAAAACAGCAGCGTTTGAAGTATGTGATGCATTAGGAAGTGCACCAGATGTATTATGTATTCCTGTTGGAAATGCTGGGAATATTACAGCCTACTGGAAAGGGTTTAAAGAATACAACGAGAAGAAAAATACAGGATTACCTGAAATGAGAGGATTTGAAGCTGAGGGCGCGGCAGCTATCGTTCAAGGTAAAGTGATTGAAGAGCCAGAAACAATTGCGACAGCGATTCGTATTGGAAACCCTGCGAGCTGGAATCAAGCAGTCAATGCAGCTGAAGAGTCAAAGGGTAAGGTCGATTATGTAACAGATGAAGAAATTCTAGATGCATATCAATTACTCGCTAAAACGGAAGGTGTATTTGCTGAACCAGCATCATGTGCTTCTATTGCTGGACTACGCAAGCAACTTGCTTCTGGAGAAATTAAAAAAGGTTCAAAAATTGTATGTGTACTGACTGGAAACGGCTTAAAGGACCCAAGTACTGCAATGGATACAATTACAGTAAAACCAAAGGTGTTACCAAATAATGAGGAAGCATTCCTGGCTCATATTAAAGGTGGTGTACACAAGTGATAGACGGAAAGATGGTCATTACAGTCCCGGCGAGCTCTGCGAACCTAGGACCTGGTTTTGACTCAATCGGTCTTGCTCTTAATCGTTATTTAACATTAACGGTAACTAATAGTAGCGATTGGTGTTTCAAAGGCAAATCAGAAGAGCTAGAAGGAGTTCCAGAGGGAAAAGAAAACCTTATTTATCAAGTAGCTGAACATGTTGCAAATGAGCTAGGAAGAGACATGACGCCTTGTTACGTAGAAATGATAAGTAATATTCCACTGGCTCGTGGGCTTGGAAGTAGTGCTTCTGCAATTGTTGCAGGAATTGAGCTTGCGAATCAATTGCTTGATGCAAACCTTTCACCTGAAGAAAAGGTAAGGTTTGCTAGCCTATGGGAAGGTCATCCTGATAATGTAGCTCCTTCAGTATATGGTGGTTTAATTGTTGGAACACACACCGAAGAGAGTACGGATTTTGTTTATTGTGGTGTACCTGAAATCGATATTGTAATGCTGATTCCAGCTGAGGAGCTAATGACAAAGAAGGCTAGAGGTGTTCTTCCTGAATCAATACCTTTTAAGTCTGCTGTGCAAGGTAGTAGTGTAGCTAATGTTTTAGTCGCTGCGATTTTGCAAGGAAACTGGGAGCTTGCTGGGAAGATGATGGTACGAGATTTATTCCACCATCCATATAGAAAAGAGCTTGTTCCAGGTCTTGAAGACGTTATGAATACAATTTTTGATACGGGTGCATATGGCGCAGCATTAAGTGGAGCAGGTCCTACAATTATCTGCTTTACAGCGTTAAATAAGGGTGAGCAGTTGAAGGAAGAACTCCAACAACGCTATCCACAATTTTCAGCAGAGCTTGTTCAACCAGATCCAAATGGGGTAATGGTGGAGCGTTCGGTTGTAACGGAGCTGAAGTAACATTTAGAAAGGTGTCTCAAGGAATTGGGGCATCTTTTTCTGTAGGGAGCAGTCGGTTAGTGGTTAGTTGGAAATGTATCTAGCTAAAAAAACAAATGTAGAAAAGCCTATCACCAATTGAGCGGTGATAGGCTTTTAGGTTATTCGAAGAAGGGCAATGGCGTCGCACACTGCGCGTCTAACGCCAAGAAAAGCGCTTGTCGTTAGACTTAAAACATGGCAGTCTCAAATTATTATGTGAAAAATAAAACGCCTATCACCAATTGAGAGGTGGTAGGCGTTTAGGTTATTCGAAGAAGGGCAATGGCTTCGCGCGCTACACGTCACATGACAAGAAAACCGTTTGTCATGTGACTAAAAACAAAGTAGCGGCTCCGCTCATTGCTTAATTAAAAAGGGCATAGCCCTTTTTAATTAAAATACTTGTTCGATTTCTTTTACGCCTGGTACTTCTTCAAGTAGGGCGCGTTCGATACCAGCTTTAAGCGTGATTGTTGAACTTGGGCATGAACCACATGCTCCTAATAAACGTACCTTTACAATACCGTCTTCAATATCTACAAGCTCAACGTCTCCACCATCACGGTTTAAGAACGGACGTAACTTATCTAATACTTCTGATACCTGTTCGTGCATTTCTTCTGTAGCCATTTAAAACACTCCTTTCATCTTACTTACATTATAATATCCAAGATAAAAAAAATCTATTAAAGAGCATTAAGAAAAAGGTTGAACTTTACCTTTTTCTTAATGCTCGAAGCAATGAGTGAAGTGCTGTCATCTTTTAAAGTCTAACTAGGAGTGGTTTTCTCCTAGTAAGACGAACAGCACGTAGCCATTGCAACTGGAAAAAGGTTGAACTTTACCTTTTTCTTAATGCTCGTATTAGAATTGATTGCTTAAAAAATTTTCAGCTAGTATGATGTTGTAGAGAGTAAAGGAGGACGTTATGAATATTATAATAACAGTGTATGGTGCCGAGGAAAAATGTGCTAGTTGTGTAAATTTACCTTCTGCTTTAGACACGAAAGAGTGGTTAGAGGCAGCAATTAACCGAAAATATACGAGTATACCTGTTACGATTCGATATGTAGATATATATAAGCCTGAAACAGAGGAAGATAAAAAATATTCCGAGGAAATTTTAGATGACGTGTATTTTTATCCGCTTATAGTAATTGACGATGAGGTTGTTGCTGAAGGAAATCCAAAGCTAAAAGATATTTTTGCAGTAATAGAAGAAAAAGGAAAGGGACTTGATTAAACCAAGTTCCTTTCCTTTTTGGTGTTTCACACTAAAAAAAATCGCTTTTTCTTCATTACCCAGTATGGTGTTTATACATCCATAAAACTCCACTCTTAAGAAAGCGTGGCATACGTCCAAGTAATGTACGTTCGCCCATCATTCCAAAACCATGTTTCTTACCAAGTGAACCAAGAACGCCTTTTAGCTTAATTTTTGGCATTTCTTCAGGAAGTGGTTCTCCGTTCCAACGCTTCTTAAGAATAGTAACGATTTGTTCTGCTTGTCCCTCTGCTAATTGGGCACTAGGTGCATGAGGAAGACTTGCGCAATCTCCTACGACAAAAACATTTTCATCTATTGGAAGGTGATGGTGGTTTGTTAGGATAACACGGCCTTGAGAATCTTTTTCAACATCTAAATTACGGACCACTTCTACAGGTTGAATTCCAGCTGTCCAGATGATAGCATCACTTTCAATACGTTCATCATGGTTATATAGTACTCCTTCTTCTACCTTTGTGATATTTGATTTGTTCACCACATGGATACCGTGGTCAACGAACCAACTTTGAACGTAATTACTTAATCTTCTAGGGAACATAGATAGAATAATTTCACCACGGTCAAATAACTTGATTGTTAAATCAGGACGACTTTCATGAAGTTCACTTGCAAGCTCAACACCACTTAGTCCGGCACCGACGATAGAAACTACACCTTCAGGACGTACGTTATTTAGTACTTCAAACGTTTTTCTTGTAGCCTCCATACTTTGAATACTTAACGTATTTTCTTTTGCACCAGGTACATTGTGATATTTATCGCCACAGCCTAAGCCGATAATCAGATTATCATAAGGGACAGGCTCGTGGTCTTGAATCTGTACAGTTTTAGTATCTAAGTCAATAGATTCTATCGTTCCATAAGTAACAGTTAAGCGTGGATCACTTGGAAAAGACACACGTAAATGGTGGTCTGATTCTGTTCCTGCCGCTAATGCGTAATATTCCGTTTTAAGACAATGGTATGGTAATTTATCGATTAAGGTAATGTGAACATCGCTTGGTAGGTCATTTGTTAGTAACCTTTGTAAAGCTCTCATTCCACCATACCCGCCACCTAGTATAACAAGTTTTTGCATACGTTGATTGCTCCTTTTTTCTGTAATACCTTTTAAGCTTGTATTTAATAAGTTTGTCACTTTACTAATAAATAATGCTTTTTTAGTTTCATTAGAAAACATAATTAGTCCATAATAGAACTGACTATTAATTATGTGACTCCAATGTTCTATGTTGACTGGTTTCTCAATTTCTTTTCGTTCAATCGCATGTGCTAAGAGGAGTTTCCAATGTGTTAATAGGGAATCATCTGTCTGGATAACATGTATCCATATCTTTGATGTCAACTCAGGATTAAGTTCATAATCGTTAACTAAATAGAGTAAGTAAGATTTAATTTGTTGGATCAGTGTAAGCTGCTGAAATCTTTTTTCATTAAGTAGATGACTGACTTGTTCTAGTCGCTCATTTGCTAATGAAAGCATGATCGTTTCTTTCGTTGGGAAGTAATGAAAAAAAGTTCCCTTGGCTACATTAGCTTGCTCAGTAATTTCTTTTACTGTAGTGGAATCATAACCTTTTTCACGAAATAATTCTAAAGCTGCTTTGACTATCCGTTCTTTTGTTTGTTCTTTTTTACTTTTTGGATTACTCATCTACTCGCTCCCTTAACAATTGACCCTGGTCAGTTTTGATTATACTGAGTGAATGGTAAAAAAACAACAATTTTGTGAAAAGAAATTGTCTGATTTTTATGAGGTAGAAATAATTGAAATGATGTACTATTAAAAAGTGTAGATAATTGACGATGCTGATCTATAAAGGTAGGATCTAATAGGAATTGAATTGAGGTGAATCGAATGAAACCGATTATAGAGTTCTGTTTAAGCAATTTAGCGAGCGGTACACAAAGAGCGAAGGAAGAGTTAGAGAAAGATCCAAATTTTGATGTAATTGAGTATGGTTGTTTAGGTAGCTGTGGACAATGTGCTGCTAATCCTTTTGCTTTAGTAAATGGGGAATTTGTGTCTGGTGAAACGAATGGAGATTTAGTAAAGAATATATATCAATATCTCGATGATAATCCAATGTTTTAATAACATATAATAAAGATAGGATGTGAGGGAGTGGCTATATTACCATTCAACCATTCATGGCCTTATGAAAAAATGATGGGGGATATCTACTTTCGCCATTGTCCATATTGTGAAGAAGAGAATGTGTTAACAGGAATGAAGAAACGAGATTTTGAAAACGCCAAAGATGGTGTAAAAACTTTATTAATTATGCCGTGCTGTCATGGGCGGTTAACTATTATAGAAGCTGATGAGGATTACTTTTGGACGCAAGAGGAGTTACGAAAGAGAGGAAGCTAGGATGAAGTTTACGAAAATGCACGGGCTAGGAAATAGCTATATCTATATAGATATGTTTGAAGAAACACTTAGGGAAGAAGAATTGGCACATTTAGCAATAGAAGTAGCAGATAAGAATAAAGGCATTGGTTCTGATGGATTAATCTTAGTATGTCCTTCTGATGTTGCACCAGTTAAGATGAGAATTTTTAATAATGATGGTTCTGAAGCGAAGAACTGCGGAAACGGTCTTCGATGTGTTGCTAAATTTGCTTTTGAAAAGGGACATGTAAAAGAAACGACTTTTAAAATTGAAACTCTAGCAGGGTTAGTTGAAGCGACAGTTCATCTTACTGGAGATACAGTTGAGACGGTAACTGTTGATATGGGACACCCTCGATTTTTAAGAAAAGATTTACCTATGCTAGGGAATCAAGAGGAACAGGTAATAAATGAAAAAATAACGGTTGATAATGAAACGCTTTCACTTACAGGTGTTTCGATGGGGAATCCACATGCAGTGTTCTTCGTAGATAATATCGAAGAAGCTCCTGTGACAACAGTTGGTCCAAAGCTTGAAAAGGACGAGCTATTTCCAGAATGGGTGAATGTGGAATTTGTAGAAATGGTAAGTTCGAATGAAATGCATTTCCGCGTGTGGGAGCGAGGTTCTGGTATTACACAAGCTTGTGGAACAGGAGCTTGTGCCGCCGCAGTTGCTGCTATTCTTAACGGGAAAGCAAATAGAGATGAAGAAATTACCGTTCATTTACTAGGTGGAGATTTGCATATTACTTGGACATCTGAGGATAAGGTACTAATGACAGGTGCAGCTGAAACTGTTGTAACTGGTACATACTTTCGTAAAAATAAAAATAAATAGAAAAAGAAAAAGTCAGCCTCATAAATAAAATGAAGCTGACTTTTTTCTGTAGTGCCTTTGTTTATTACTTGATACCAGAAGATCACTAAGTGGTCTAATTAATTAGTACTTTTTAATTACGTTGTAGAAAGTGTCTCTTTCTACAGGAACTTTATTTGCTGTTTTAATTAAATGGATTAATTCATCTCGTGTTAACCCTTGTGATGTTAGGGCGCCAACAGCGTGAGAAATACGTTCCTCAATTAACGTACCATGGATATCACTTGACCCGAAGCTAAGTGCCATTTGTGTTAATTGAACGCCAATATTAATCCAATAAGCTTTAATATGGTCAAAGTTATCGAGCATTAAGCGACTAATTGCTACTGTACGCATGTCGTCATACGCTGATGTTCTACGTTTAAGTCCTGCATTGATGCTACGTGGTTGCATCGCAAGTGGGATAAATACCATATAACCGTTCGTTCTATCCTGTAATTGACGAAGCCTGTCCATATGAATTAACCGCTCTTCATAGCTTTCAATTGATCCATAAAGCATTGTAGCGTGAGTTTTTAGGCCTAAACCATGAGCAATTTCATGTGCCTCTAACCATTGGTCGGTTGAAGCTTTATCTGGACTCATTTTCATACGATAATTTTCAGTTAGAATTTCTGCTCCTCCACCTGGTAACGTATCTAATCCTGCTTTAATAAGCTCTTCTAATACTTCTTTCATTGATAACCCAGAGATACGAGAGAAAAATTCAATTTCAGCACCCGTGTATGCTTTTACAGTACAGTTAGGATAATGCTTCTTTAATGTACGTATTGTATCTAAATAGTAATCAAATGGAACTTCATGATTATGGCCACCTACAATATGAAATTCACGAATATTATCGCTCCAACGTTCTTTTACATACGATAATAATTGCTCTTCGTTCATTGTATATGCTCCGTCTTCTCCAGGCTTACGTTTGAATCCACAGAAACTACAGTCTGCTTCACAAACATTAGTAGGATTAATATACATATTTTGAATGAAATATACGTTATCACCATTTTTTTGTAGATTAACATGGTTTGCAAGCTGAGCAATGCTTAATAAATCAGGTGTATCATATAGGTATAGACCATCTTCAATTGTTAATCGTTGACCAGCCATTACTTTTTCGCTAATCTCTTGCATTCTTTTATTAGTAAGCAGAGTAGACATCAAAATCCCCCAATCATTTAGTGAAAAAACTTTTTTTAATATTATAGACGTTGTTCAACAGGAGTTCTTCGTTCATGGATAATTCAATGCTCTATAGAAAAACTATTACACTAGTCCGTATTGAACACTATAAAACAGATGATATATTATCATCTACTAAGAGAAATGTTTAACTTGTACTATTATACTATCAGATTAAAATAAGGAAAAGGAATAGGAATTATAACTTCAAAATATTACCTCAAATTTCATGAAGGAATTTTCAAAAGTGAGTTGAATAGTTTAGTTATTGGAATTAATGGGAAAGATATATGTATGAGAGGAAATTTATAAAGTCTAGTCTAGTTTAGCACTAATTATTTGTAAAAATTAGTAGTTTAGTGTAAAATATAGGATAATAATTAGATTTTTCGAACGACCTCTGAAAAATGGAAAGGGGTGAACTTCATTGTTAAACCGTTCATATCGTAAGAAGGAATGTATGGAACAGATTGAGTTGCTTAGAGAAAAAATGATCTCAACTGCTATGTTATACGGAATGAATCACCCGCTTGTCTTAAAATACAGTCAAGAAATAGACCAGAAGCATAATTCTATATTAGGAGGAGAATATTCCTCAATAAGTCATCTACAGAAAGGCTCATAATTATAAGCAAGTAACTTGAATGATTATTGAAATAAGATGTATACTTGTAGAAATTAGAGATGCCTATTCTTGAATAAACATCTTGAGGAGGAATATAAATTGATTACTATTACAGATTCTGCTGTAGATCGTATAAAGGTAATGATGGAAGAACAGGAAAATGAGGATTTGTTACTTCGTGTTGGAGTCAAAGGTGGTGGCTGTAGTGGACTATCTTACGGGATGGGATTTGATAGTGAAAAACAGTCCGAAGATACTACTCTAGAAATTAATGGCCTAGACGTTATAGTAGATAAAGAAAGCGCTCCTATGTTAGACGGAGTAGTGATCGATTATAAAGAGAACATGATGGGCGGAGGATTTACCATTGAAAATCCTAATGCGATTGCTACTTGTGGTTGTGGATCATCTTTCAAAACTGCTTCTAATGAAGGTACGCCTGAAGAATGCTAAAAATCAAAGCCTACAAACGTATTTACGTTTAGTAGGCTTTTTTTGTAGGAGTAAAGTTAAATATGAAGGCACAAAAAAAGTTACAGCACGAGCTGTAACTTTTAAAAGGGGAAATTGTAAATCGTTGTTACCAACCTACAATAATATCTTTTCCACTTTTTGATGGGTTTAAACATAGATTGGAAAATTATTTATGTGAAAAGTAAAGAGGGAACTTTGGGAATGCGATGGGTAGGTAGAATACGCTCATATTAGTCATAAAAAAGCATATTTATATCTTAATCTTAATATTGTAGGGTGAATTAATAATAATCATACGTATTATGTTAGAAATTATTAAAAACATGGTTGAAATATGTCGCTAAAACAAATATCATAATATATGTGATTTGTGACTAATATACGACATTCTATTTTTAATTCCGCTACTTGTAGACTTGTAATTATGTACGTGAAATAAATCACAATTTTGTTAATTGTGGATAGGAATAACCTAAGAAGAAAAATATTAGAAAATGGAAGTGATCTAGTTGAAGAAACCGAATATCGTCATTTTAGGTGCTGGATATGGTGGAATGATTACAGCATCTCGTCTAACAAAAGAGTTAGGACATAACGAAGCTAATATCACATTAGTTAACAAGCATAATTATCATTATCAAACTACTTGGTTACATGAGCCTGCAGCAGGAACATTACATCCTGAGCGTACAAGAATGCAAATTGAAAGCGTTCTTGATATGAACAAAATTAACTTTGTGAAAGATAGTGTGGTTGAAGTTCAGCGAGAAGAAAAGAAGGTTGTGCTTGAAAACGGTGAACTTGAGTACGATTATCTTGTTGTAGCATTAGGTTCTGAAGCAGAAACATTTGGTGTACCTGGTGTATTTGAGCATGCATTCAGTAAATGGACTGTTAATGGTGCTCGTCAAGTGAAAGAACATATTGAATATATGTTTGCTAACTATAACAATGAAGAAGAAAAGCGCGATGAGTTATTAACATTTATCGTTGCGGGTGCTGGATTTACAGGGATTGAGTTTATTGGTGAGTTAACAGAGCGTGTACCTGAGCTATGTGCTCATTATGATGTTCCTCGTGAAAAAGTAAAAATGTACGTGATAGAAGCTGCTCCATCTGCTTTACCAGGCTTCGACCCTGAGCTTGTAGAATATGCGATGGATTTATTAGAAAGTCGTGGAGTAGAATTCAAAATTAACTGCCCAATTAAAGAAGTAACAAAGAACGGTGTTATTTTAGCGAGTGGCGATGAAATTAAATCAGAAACGATTGTTTGGGCTACAGGTGTACGTGGTAACCCGATCATTGAAAAGTCTGGTTTCGAAGCAATGCGTGGCCGCGTAAAAGTAGAGCCTGATTTACGTGCACCAGGACATGAAGATGTATTTATTATTGGTGATTGTGCGTTAATCATTAACGAAGAAATCAATCGTCCTTATCCTCCAACTGCTCAAATTGCAATGCAACAAGCAGCGGTATGTGCACATAACCTTAAAGCACTTATAAATGGTGGAGAATTAAAATCATTTACTCCAGATATTAAAGGAACAGTAGCATCATTAGGTGGTAAAGAGGCAATTGGTGTTGTAGGCGATAGAAAACTATTTGGTTCTTCTGCTAACTTTATGAAGAAGATGATTGACAACCGTTACCTATACTTATTAGGTGGAGCATCGTTAGTCATGAAAAAAGGAAAAAGCCCTTTTTAAATAAACGAACAAAAATAGCAAAGACCTTTGTGGTCCTTGCTATTTTTATTTCAGTAAGTACTTTAACACTTCACCGCTAAAAACTAACACAAGAAAGTTAGTATTAGCTAGAATATTGAAGAAAAACAATTATGAATCCGCTTTCTTCGTTTTATTTAAAGGTATAATAGGCTTTTCAATTCTGAAGTCATCTGGTATAGTTATCTGAAAGTTCAGATTATTAATTAAGGGGGCATTAATCATGGTATTTAAACGTGCAACTTTGAAAAAGGGACATTGCCCTTATTGTGAGGGAAGAGGATACTTTCAGTTGATGCTAGGCGGTAGCGAGACATGTATCTATTGTGAAGGTAAAGGTGAACTCACTCTTTCAAAAGAATTAACGAATTCATTATAGGTATATTTAAAGAAAAAGAAGTACTAGCAAAAGGTAAACCACCTTTTGCTAGTACTTCTTTTTTATTTGTTGTCTGTGAGAATGTGATTCGTTAACTAAGTTCATATTAATAGGAAGAAGTGAGAGAGGAGGTATCAAGAGAGAAATTACTTTTAAACTTTTTGTAAAGGATGTATATAAGTTGAGACAACATAAAATTTTCTTAATATTAATCATGTTCCTTCCTTGGCTAACGTTGCCGTTTCTAGGTAAGAAAACAATGAAAAGGTTTCTCCCTAGTGGAGTCTTCATGGGATTACTTGTTTTTTTTGAAAGTGTTTCTGCTATAAAACGCGGTTGGTGGGCAGTTTTTAAAAAACTTTATTTTAAGCTATATGGACTTGAGCCGTTTATATTTGGACCTTTTTTTATTGGTTCACTATGGATAATGAAGCTTACGTATGGTAGATTTATCAGTTTTATATTCACTAATTTACTAATTGATACGACTTTTGTTTATGCAATTTTAGATTGGTTTAAGAATAGGGGCTACGGTACATTAATTAAATTAGAGAAGTATCAGCTCTCACTTCTGTTTTTTGTAAAGTCGATTCTAATGTATGGTTTTCAAGGTATATATGAAAAAATCTTACGTTGAACTGTATTAATTAAACGTTTGATTAAATAGAGTACTGGAATATAACACCGAAATTACCAAGAAGGATATTAAAGGAGTTCAAAAAGTGAAGAAACTTAAGGCATTCTATTGGGTCATTTCAAGCTTTGCATTACTCCTGCTTGTTGCTGTAGGTAAAGATTTAGAGAATGCCTGGTACACTTAATGCTGGTGTGAAGCCTGACCCATATAATAGTTTAAAGGCATTATTCGATAGAAAGCTACGAAAGAAAGTAATAGAAGCCAATCGTGCTGAGTCGGATTTAGAAGATGTTCATATTGATGGAAGTGGCCATGAATTTTGGGTCGATGAGACGACTGGATTTACAGCAGAAGAACAAGAGGCGTTAATTAAATATCTTCTTTCAATTACAGAACCGGATGAAAAGATGACGCAGCCGTAACATGGTTGTGTCCTTGTTTGTTATGTGGAACTGAAGAAGAAGTGAACTTTCTAGAAACTTTGATGGCTTTATTTATAACTATATTCATAATGGTAAGCTTTCCTTATTGACGCTCTTCCACTGTTTCAGTAAACTATCATTGATACGGAGGTGCATGAGCGTTGTTAAGTTTACCGCAATTAATAATTTCTGTTTTTCTGTTCCTAATATTATTTTTTGGGATTGGCTTTTTATTAAATATGATATTACGTTCAACATGGGTAATGGCTGTTATTTATCCGCTAATTGTTATTTTTATTGTAGATGATGTAAAATTCTATGAATACATAATTTCTCCAATCGTTTCATTCTCTGCGTTAGGACAAGACCTAATTGCTTTGAAGCTTGTAGATATTATTGTGTTAACAAGTGGGTTAGTTGGTGCGATATTAGCTGGGGTCGTCATTCGAATGTTGCGGGCTAGAGGGTATCAAATGTTTTAGAAAAAAGATAAAGCTCAAATTTTTCTTCTTGATAAAGAAAAATTTGAGTTTTTTTGTCGTATAAAAACATAATTAGAAAACTCGGTTGACATTTACGTTAACGTAAACTAAGATTAAGAAAATTCTTACAAAGTAGGTAGAACAAAGTGGAGCACTATACAATTTCTGATTTAGCTAGTGAATTTGATGTGAGTACAAGAACTATTCGTTACTACGAAGAAAGGGGGTTAATTTTTCCTGACAGAAAAGATTCAGGACAAAGGCTTTATTCGCGAAAAGATCGAGCGAGACTTCGCTTGATTTTAAGAGGAAAACGTTTTGGTTTTTCTTTAGCTGAAATAGAAGAAATGATTGAATTATTTGATGAGGACCGTACTGGGGTTAAACAATTAGAAAAGACAATTGAGTATGGGTCTGAGAAGATAGCCGAGATTACTACAAGACTAGAAGATATGGAGCAATTACGTACAGAAATGCTTTCGTTACAGGATGATTTCAAACGAAGGTTAGAATTAGCGAAAAAAGAGGAGGAATAGTATTGAATATTTCTAATTTATTATCTCGTAATGGCCGGAAATTTTCAGATAGTATCGCGATTGTTGAAGGTGAGACAAGCAAAACATATAGACAGCTTGATGATGAAGTGAATCGATTTGCATCTAGTTTAAGAAACTTAGGGGTTGTACGAGGAAACAAGGTGATGCTTTTCTTACCTAATACAAGTGAATTTATTATTAGTTATTTAGCAACTCTTCGATTAGGGGCAATTGCAGTTCCGGTGAATGCAAGGCTAACGGCTAAAGAGTTAACATACATTATTGAACATAGTGATGCAACAGCTGTAATTTGTCATCAAGCATTATTTGAAGGAGTAAAAGATCTACCTAAGAGTATCGATTTAATTTGGATAAAAACAGGAGAAAAAATTGGGGCGTGGGAATCCTTCATGGAGCTTCTTGAGGTAGGAGCGTCTGCAGAAATTGTTTGTTCTATGAAAGAGGACGATGAAGCAACTATTCTTTACACGTCAGGAACTACAGGAAATCCAAAGGGAGTTGTTTTTACGTATCGAAACATACTCTCCGTATCAACTATGATGTGTGTAGAAACGGAGATGAAATCTGAAAGTCGGATAATGCATATGATGCCACTAAGTCACTCTGCTCCACTACATTTGTTCTTTATATCAGGATTATATGTAGGGGCGACACATGTACTCGCACCAACTTTTACACCAGATTTATTACTTTCTTTAACTAAGAGAGAAAGAATTACTCATTTCTTTGGAGCTCCTGTTGCCTATTTGTTAACAGCGAATCATCCTAAGATGAAAGAAGCTGATCTTTCATCTGTAAAGTATTGGGTTTATGGTGGGGCACCATTATCTTCTCAAGAAATTACCTTCCTCCAGAACGCTTTTTCGTCTAACCGATTTATGTGTGTGTACGGATTGACGGAAGCAGGACCTAACGGGACATTTCTTTCTCCTGCTGAACATGAAGAAAAGGCTGGAAGTATTGGTAAGAGAGCTGCACTTAATTGCGAAATTAAGATTGTCGATGCACATGGTGAAGAAGTAAAAGAAGGCCATGTTGGGGAGATAGCATTGTACGGAGAAGGAAATATGAAAGGTTATTACAAAGATAAGGAAAGGACGAGTGAAACGTATCGAAACGGTTGGTTATTAACAGGAGATATGGCGAAAAAGGATGAAGATGGCTTCATTTGGGTAGTGGATCGGAAAAAGGACATGATTATCTCTGGAGGGGTGAATGTCTTTCCAAAAGAAATAGAAGACAGGTTAAAAGTACACCCAAGTAATGCTGATGTTGCAGTTATTGGTGTACCACATAATGAATGGGGAGAAAGTATCAAAGCAGTAATTGTTTTAAAAGAAGAGGTTCCTAATGTCGAAGAGGAATGTAAGCGCTTCCTTAGTAATGAATTAGCAAAGTATAAAATCCCTCATCTTTATGAGGTTGTGAAAGAGCTTCCGAGAAATCCTACAGGGAAAATTTTAAAGCAAGAGCTTAGGAAAAAGGAGGCGTTATCATGAATTTATTCCAACAGGACCCAAACTTTTGGGAGAGTGTGAAGGGGCTAATGGACGATGAGATGCGTGACTGGGCAGAGGGCGAGCTTAATGAATTTTCTGAGATGTGTAAAGGTATAGATGAACGTGCAGTTCATACTGACAGAGAAGGACAGCCAAAGCTGATTAAATACGATCGTCTTGGCGATGACATTTCACATATATGGTTAAATGAAGGTTACAAAAAAACAATTCAAGAAACATACGATTCAGGAATTGTTGGTTATGTTCATAAAGAAATTCCTGCAATAAAGAAAAAGGGTAATTATATTTATTCGTACGCACAAGGGTATTTATTATCTCAAGTTGAGCCAGGGTTTTATTGTCCTGTAACATTAACGATGGCGACAGCGTATTTATTGGACCATTTTGCCGATGAGGAATTGAAGAGAAAGTACTTACCTCATGTATTGTCTACAGGAGAAGTAGAGCTGTATGAAGGGGCAACATTTCTCTCGGAACGGCAAGGTGGCTCAGATGTAGGGGCAAATGAAACGAAAGCGATAAATGAAGAAGATGGGTATCGATTATATGGGGAAAAGTATTTTGCGAGTAATTCCGGGGCATGTGGTGTAGCAACAGTATTAGCACGAATAGAAGGTGCACCAGAAGGAACGAAGGGCTTAAGCTTATTCTTAGTACCTTGGAGAAATGACGATGGCAGCTTAAATAATATTCAAATTCGTCGCTTGAAAGATAAACTGGGAGTGCGTGCGGTTCCATCGGCAGAAGTTCTTCTTGAAGGCTCGAAAGCTTATTTAATTGGGGACCCAACTAAAGGATTTTATTATATGATGGAGGCATTAAATTTATCTCGAGTCTGTAATGCAGTTGCATCAATTGGAATTATGCGTCGTGCATATCAGGAAGGCTTAAATTATGCCAAGGAAAGAGGATCTTTCGGAAAGGAAATTATTGAATTTCCAATGGTGAAGGAAACGCTAGCAAATTTAGTGGCTAGGCAAGAAGTCCAAACGAGAGCAACCTTCCATACTATATCTTTATTTGATAAAGTAATGCCAAATTTGGCGCTAGCAACTGAAAATGAGCGTGCTTTACTCCGTTTATTTATTGCGCTTATTAAAATGAGAACGGCAGAAGAGGCAATTGATTTTGCGCATGAGGCGATTGAATTACATGGAGGAAATGGGTATATGGAGGATTTTGTTACTCCTAGATTATTACGTGATGCTCAAGTATTAACGGTTTGGGAAGGGACGGCCAACATATTAGGACTTGAAATTCTTCGCCTTATTAAGAAATATAAAGTTCATGAATTGTTTATTGAATTCCTTCGTGAAGAAATTGGAAACTTACCGAGCGAATTAGAGGAGGTTGCTCAACCAATTGCTTCTGGGATAAAAGAGTTAGTGGAGTTGTTACATTACTTAAATGATAAGGATGTCGATGTGCAGACGTATCATTCCAAGAAAGTGGCTAATTTAATGGCAGACTTATATATAAGCCTAATTTCCCTTAAAGATAGTTCGGATAATAGTCGAAAAACGATAATAGCAAAATTATTTCTAGATCATATTTGGGGGAAAAGTAAAATCGATAAAGAAATGATTGCTCTTAAACATTTTGAAGAAATTACTGGAATTCAGTTAAAGAAAAGTAAAACGGTTTCAATCTAACCAAAGGGAGATAAGGTGGTAATATAGAGAGGGGACTGAAAAAGTGGAGACCACTCTTTTTAGTTCCCTCTTATAGATTGCCTACTCTTTTTGAATATGTTCTAAGTATTAGAATAAGTGGTAAAAATAAGCTCTTGAAAATTCAGATATTTCCATTATTTTTCTTGAATCAATGAATAATACTCTTCTCTTTTGGAGAAGCTTAGTCATTGAGAGGAGTGAAAATAATTGGAAATTGGTAAAACCTTTTTACGAAGATTATGTATGACTTTATTATTTAGTGCTGCCTTATTAACAACATTTCAATCTATTTCAGGTGTAAGCGCAGAAGAGCTATCGAAATGGATGACAAAGCGTGTTGCAGCATTCGGTATTTTTGAGGAATCTTTAACTACAGCATCTAATCATCAGACTAGATTTGATACAGTTTTAGCAATGAAAACACTACCAACTATAAGTAGACAAGAAAAGGCAATGTCTCACGAAGTAGTTGCCTCTGCTCCACCAACATTAGAAGAAGCAATTGATTGGAGTCAATATCCTTCAAATACAGTTGTAGCAACAGGATATACTGCGGGGTACGAGTCCACTGGAAAAAATTCAGATCATCCTGCGTATGGAATTACCTTTTCAGGTGTACAAGTAAAACGAGACTTGTACTCAACAATTGCAGCAGACCCTAGTGTTTATCCGATAGGGACAATTCTTTTTATTCCGGGATATGGATACGGAGTAGTGGCTGACACAGGCTCAGCAATTAAAGGAAATATTATCGATTTATATTATGATACAGTAGAAGAAGTATTTGAAAACTGGGGCAAGCAAGAAGTAGAAGTATACTTAGTAAAAAAGGGTGAAGGGAAACTAACAGAAGAAGACCTAACAGCCCTCAACGAAAACGAAGCCGTCCAAGTATTTAGAAAACAATATTAGTTAGAAAGAAAAAAGGTTGCACTATACCTTTTTTCTTTCTCACTAAGCGGTGAGCGTAGTCGTTGTAATGTTTTAAGCCATTAGGAGTGGTTTTCTCCTAATGGCGCACAACGAACGGAGCCATCGCCATCATTGAGAGACCTAAAGGGATACAAAAAAGGTTGCACTATACCTTTTTTCTTTCTAACTAACAAAGAAGCATGCAGTTACTCACTACATGCTTCTTTGTTGAATGTACAAATTACTTTAGCGGATCGATACCATCATCAACAGGGAAATGTGATGGGTGCATGGTCGTAGCTAGCTTTTTTAAGCCTAATAGAAGTCTTGGTGAAGGTCGACAGAAAAGCTGTTCTTCTAAAATGTAAATCTTATCATCTTTCACTGCTGGAAGGTCACTCCAGCCTGGACGAGAGCGTATGAGCTTTGGGTTCATTTTTTCTTGTTTAACACCAACCCAGACTAAACAAATTCTGTCAGGGTTTCTAGAATGAACGTCTGCCCATGTTGTTTGAATACTAGCTTCTGCTTTATCACTAAATAAATTATATCCCCCAGCAAGTGCACTGATTTCGGTTAACCAATTTTTTTTGCCTGGTGTAAATACAGGTTTAGGCCACCATTCCCAGTAGTAGGATTTCTTTTCAATGGATTTAGAAAGATTTTGATATTCGTTTATAATATTCTTGAATTTACCAACAACGATGGTAGCCTGTTCCAAAGTGTTTGTTGCCTTACCTAAGGCTAACAAGTCATTAGCGATATCCTCTAGTGAATTTGGATTTAACACGATATGTGGAATGTTTCTCTCTTTAAGGGCTTCAACGTTTCGTTCCATTCCAGGAACACTTAGTGATGCCACGACAAGATCGGGATTGAAGGACTCGAGCTTGTCCATGTCGATTGATAGATCTGGTCCAAGTCTAGGTAAATTATTTACTTCATTTGGCCAATCTGAAAAATCATCAACTGCAACTACGTGGTCAATCAACCCTAAGTATTCTAGCATTTCTGTATTACTTGGACATATTGAAATAAGTCTCATTATATTTCCTCTCCCTTTTCAAATGGCATGGTGGCTAACTAGAAGTTCCTCTATAAAGAGATTTTTACAAAAGGCCCGTTTTTGACCTTTTGTCCAAGTCTTGAAGCAATGAGAGAAGTCACTACCTCTTTTAAAAGGCTTGAAAGGGGTGGGTTTCTCCTTTCAAGGCGCGTAGCGAACGGATCCCATTGCCCTCTCTATTGAAGACTTGTGTACCAACCTCTTCTGAATGTATTAGTAAACAATGGCATGGAGAACAAAGGCTAGTACAATTCCTAGTAAAGCTCCAAAAAAAACTTCAATCGGTTGGTGACCAAGAAGCTCTTTTAATTCCTGTCTCTTTTCTGTTTCTTCTTTTTCAGGCCAAGATTTGACTTCATCCACTAATTTATTAAAGTCAGTAACTAACTGATTTAATACAGTGGCATGGTACCCAGCGTGACGACGTATACCAGTAGCATCGAACATAACAATAATTCCAAAAATAGCAGCAATCGCAAATAGTGGTGAGTGAAGACCTTCTTCAAGGGCTATGCCAGTAGATAGCGCTGTTACTGCTGCTGAGTGAGAGCTTGGCATTCCACCGGTACTTGTAAGCAATGACCATTCTAATTTTCTTGTGGCGATAAAAGCTAGTGGTACTTTAATAAATTGTGCAAATCCGATCCCGAATAGGGCTGCCCACAAGGGGAAATTAGTGAAAATATCCATATAAAACTTTTCGTCCTTTCTATAATCGGATTTAATATGTATCCATTATTTTGTTCAGTAAATATAAATATATGAGAGTAATGAGTGGCTAGAAGCCATTGAAGTATACCCTTTTAACATTCTATATATAGATTCTTTTCCCTGTTTTCTTTCATTAGAAACTTTTGTTATACTCCCTTTAAGTATGAGTTATCAAACAGAAAGAGAACTGAGGAGGGAGCCCATGACCGATTACCTTTATCCGCTGGAATATTATCAGTTCTTCGTTAAGTTTAATGAAGGGGATTACTATACATGTCATGATTTACTTGAACATATGTGGTTAGAAGAAAAAGATAACCTTTTTTTGAAAGGGTTATTACAAATGTCTGTTGCTATATACCATTATGAATATGGGAATAGTAAAGGAGCAAGAATTATGATGAATGCTGCCCATACATACCTTCAACCCTACCGCCCATTTCATTGGGGAATTGACTTAGAAGAAGTAAATCAATTTATTGAAATATGCCAGTCAATTATACCACAGGATGTAGATCGAGTTCCATTTGAAGAAGTATCGTCCCTTCCTCCATTACCGTCCATTGTATTAATTTGTGTAGAATAATTTTCGCTACTCGAAATAGTGTCGTGAAAAACGTATAATAGTAAAGAATAAAATAATTATAGAGATAGGAGAATGAAGATGTATAGTGTAAAACAAGGTTCGGAATTATTGTCAAATAAATCTGACGCATTAGTAATTGGTTTATTTGAAAATGAACAATATGAACAATTTGAGGAATTGAACGAAAAATTTGATGGTGGTTTAAAAAGTTTAGTTGAAGACGGTTCAATCAAGACTAAAGCGAAAGAAGTAGCAAGTCTTTTTACATTTGGAAAAATAAATGCAAAAAAGCTATACTTCGTTGGTCTTGGCTCTAAAGAAAAAGTTACAAATGAAATAGTTCGTGAAGCTATTGCAAAAGTATTCAAACAAATACATAAAGAACAACTGACATCAGTGGCAGTCGATATTGATTCATTTTTAAAAGAGGAAGATGCGGCTGAAGAGGTGGCTCATATTCTTTCTGAGGTAATTGGTTTGACATCATATCAAGTAGCAACTTATAAACAAGAGCAAAAGGATACTGAAAGTAAGCTAGAAGCAGTTGAGGTTCTAACAGACTTAGATGTTGAATTGATTGGAGATAGTCTTGAAAGAGGAAGAGTTTATGCAAACGGAACGAATTATGCTAGACATTTAGTTAATACACCGGGTAATAAGCTTACACCAACAGATTTGGCTGAAGAAGCAAAAATTATTGCAGAGCGTCATGGTATGGAAATTTCAGTTTTAGAGAAAAAAGAGATGGAAGAGTTAGGAATGGGTGCGTTATTATCTGTAGCAATGGGTAGTGACCAACCGCCAAAAATGATTGTCCTTAAATATCAAGGAAGAGAAACTTGGGACAATGTATTAGCTTATGTAGGTAAAGGATTAACGTTTGATGCTGGTGGAATATCAATCAAACCAAGCGCAGACATGCACCAAATGAAAATGGATATGGGTGGAGCTGCAGCTGTTCTCGGTGCGATGGATGTCATTGGTGAGCAAAAGCCTGAGGTAAATGTTCTTGCAGTAATTCCATCATCAGAAAACCTACTGAATGGTTCAGCTCTAAAACCTGGAGATGTGATCCATTCATTAAGTGGAAAAACAATTGAGGTACGCAATACAGATGCAGAAGGTCGTTTAATTCTTGCGGACGGAATTACGTATGCAAAGCAATTAGGCGCAGATTACTTAGTTGATGTTGCTACATTAACAGGAGCATGTCTAGTTGCATTTGGCGAACATACAACAGGTTCAGTAACAAATAATGAAGAAATGTTTGAAGAATTGCTATTATCTTCAGCTGATGCAGGGGAACGAGTATGGCGTTTACCAAATGATGATGTCTACAAAGAAATGTTAAAAACAAGTGATGTTGCAGATTTAAATAACTCTCCAGGTAGAATGGCAGGTACAATTACGGCAGGTCTATTCCTAGGCGAATTTGCAGGGGAAACACCTTGGGTACATCTAGACATCGCCGGAACTGCCTGGGCATCACAAGCAACAAGCTTCGGACCAAAAGGCGGAACAGGCTCAATGGTAAGAACACTAGCTAACTTAGCAGAAGAATTTACTTTGCAAAAATAATTATGAATTATGAGTTATAAAGTATGAATGGAAAACCTTATAAAACCTTAACAAACGCTTAGAGACTAAACCCTCTAAGCGTTTGTTTTTTTCAAAGGCTATCTCTGTCATTATCAATTTTCTCGATCAACTATCTACCAATTAATCATTAACCACTAACCATTAACCATTAACCATTAACCATTCGCCCTTCAATTCATAACTCATAACTCATAATTCATAATTAACTACATAGTATGTACACAAGGATAGTTGAAGGATTTGTAATAATATAGGCGTTGAATTGAGGATATGAACAAACAAGGTATGTTATGTAGGGTGAATCGTGTATATACAGGTATATACCTATTTTTCCCTATATACCACGTTTGAGTTGGTAAAAAGATTCCAGTAACATTTATAGTAGGTGATGCTTACATACAAGTTGCTATCGGTTAAGAAAGATAGGGAGGCTATTAAACTTTGAAAACTGTAGGGAAGATCATTCAAAAGATTGATCATTTCATCATGAAAGTGGAGGAATACATCTTAAGTTATGCTGTTATTTTAATAGCTGTTATGGTGGTTGGGAACGTGATTAGCCGAACGATTACAGGATCAAGTTGGACATTCTCCGCTGAAGTAAGCCGATTTGCAGTTATATTGGCAACGTTTATGGGGATTAGTTATGCAGCTAGAAAAGGCCGTCATATAAGTATGTCAGCACTATTTGATACTGTTCCATTTAAATTTCGTAAGGTGCTCGCGATTGTTATTCCAGCCTTTACCTCAATTGTATTATTCTTTCTAACCTACTTAGCGTTCAAGTATCTCATGTCTGTCTATAGTACGGGAAGAGTTACACCGGCTTTACAAGTTCCTGTGTACATTATGACACTCTTTGTCCCAGTTGGATTGTTCTTGGGTGGCTTACAGTTTGTTAGAAATATGTGGATTAACATTAAAGAAAAAGAAGTATATCTTGCTACTGAGAAAAAAGATTATTCATAGCATCTACTAAAATTTTATAGAGAGGAACTAACTATGGTAGCTACTTTATTAACGATTATGGTAGTTTTACTAGCATTAGGTTTTCCAATGATGATCCCGATGATTGTGGGACCATTGGTCTTAGTTATCTTCTTTTTTCCAAACTTAGACCCAATGCTATTAGTCCAACAAATGATGGAGGGCATTTCATCTTACTCTCTACTAGCTGTTCCTCTGTTTATCTTTGCAGCGGATATTATGACGACAGGGAAAACATCCAAGAGGCTATTAGATTTTGTTGGTGCGTTTGTTGGTCATGTTCGTGGGGGATATGCGATAACGACAGCGGCAGCTTGTACGCTATTTGGGTCGATTTCTGGGTCAACGCAAGCGACAGTTGTTGCGATAGGGAAACCGATGCGACAGCGCTTGCTTTCGATAGGGTACAAAGATTCGCACGCGATAGCGCTCATTATTAATGCTAGTGATGTTGCTCTATTGATTCCACCGAGTATAGGTATGATTATCTATGCTTTAGCGACAGGTACGTCCGTTGGTGATTTATTTATTGCAGGAATAGGACCTGGGCTACTGATTTTCTTGTTTTTTGCAATATACAGTTATATCTATGCGAAAATCCATAATATTCCGCTAGGTGAAAAGATAACATGGGGTACACGTCTTAATTTAACAAAAAAAGCCCTTCTACCGCTTGGGTTTCCAGTCATTATTATTGGTGGTATTTATACTGGTATATTTAGCCCGACTGAAGCGGCAGGTATATCGGTATTATATGCCTTAATCTTAGAAGTCTTTATATATCGTTCAATAAAAATCACTGGGATTCCAAAGGTTGCTTTGTCTACTGGTTTGGTAACTTCGGCTGTATTTATTCTAGTATCAGCAGGGCAAGCATTCGCTTATGTTATTCAATATGCGAGAATTCCTCGTATGCTTTCTGAAGCAGTATTAGGCAGTGATCCAACGGCATTACAAATTTTAATTATTGTAGCTATTTTCTTCTTTATTGGTTGTATGTTTGTGGATCCAATCGTTGTTATTTTAATTTTAACGCCGATTTTTTATCCTATTGCAATGCAAGCCGGTGTAGACCCAGTACATCTAGGGGTAGTTATTGTGTTACAAGCAGCGCTTGGTTCAGCAACACCACCATTTGGCGTCGATATATTTACCGCCAGTGCGGTCTTCAATAAATCCTATTTGGATGTTATTAGAGGGACACCGCCTTTTATTGTAATGTTATTGATTGTGTCGATTCTTGTTATCTTATTTGAAGATATTTCAACATTTTTACTTAGGTTTTTATAAACGTTGTTCAATTTCAGATTGTCCAACATCTATAAGTCTTAAAATGGATTTGTTAGTTTCGAGGTTATTCAAATGAACAATCTCTTAACCACATAAAAAAATTGTAGGGGGAATTTGATGTTTTTTAAAAAGAAATCAGCATTACTTAGTGTAGCATTAGGTTCAATGCTAGCATTAAGCGCTTGTGGTAGTGATGAAACAGCCGGTGGATCAGATGGTGTAGATAGTGATCCTGGAGCAGACGCAGGTGGAGAAACTTACGATTGGAGATTTGTAACTGAAGAGTGGCCTGGTCAAGTTCAGTACGTCTATGCTGAAAGATTTGCAGAGAAGTTGCATGAAAAATCTGATGGTCGTATTAATATCGACGTATTTGAGTTTGGTGGTTTAGGTAGTGAAGTTGACCAAGTTGAGATGCTACAAACTGGAGGAGTAGAGCTTGCAATCATTTCTCCTGGGTTTACGGGAACTTTAGTTCCTGAAGCTAATGTCTTCGCTCTTCAATTCTTATTTACTGACGACTTACGCTTAAATCAAGACATACTTAACAGTAGTGAAGCGATTAATACACATTTAGCTGCGAAGTATGAAGAACAAAACATTTTACCATTATCATTCTGGCATGAAGGTGCTATGCAATGGACGGGAAGTAATGAATTACGTTCACCTGAAGATTTCAATGGCTTCAAAATGAGAACACAAGAGTCTCCATTTATTTTACGTTCATATGAGGCGTATGGAGCTGACCCAACACCATTATCTTGGGGAGAACTATACACTGGCTTAGACACCGGACTTGTTGACGGACAGGAAAACCCAATCTTCTTTATTGAAGATGCTAACTTTCATGAAGTACAAGATCATATGACGTTATCGAATCACAATATTTATGTAACAATGACAACAGTTAACCCTGACTTCTTTAACGGTTTACCAGGAGATATTCAGGATATGATTTTAGAAACTGTTGAAGAAATGAGAGACGTAGCTTACGAGATTCAAGAAGAACAAAATGAGGCTTTACTTGCTTCAATTGAAAATGATACAGATAATCCAACAACTATCATTGAGTTAACAGAAGATGAAAGAAATGCATTTAGAGAAAGAGCAATGCCAGTACGTGATTTCTTTGTGGATGAAGTTGGAGCAGATGGTCAAATGATACTTGAAATGCTACAAGCAGAAATTGAAGAAGCACAAAACTAAACAATTACCAAAAAAACACCTTGTATTCTAAATGAATGTAAGGTGTTTTTTTGGTTTTATTTAATCAGAAAGTTTCCTATATTAAAAAAATGATTAATTGACAAGAAAACTTTTTCATGATAGTTTATTAATGTTTTAGTGTATTAGCAATTTAATAAGATAAAGGATTTTAGGGGGATTTTACATGAATGCGGTACTTATTGCAGTAACGGTTATGCTTGTCTTAAGTCTAGTTCGTGTCCACGTTGTGCTTGCGTTAGTGATTGGAGCGCTTGTAGGTGGATTATTAGGCGGACTAGGAATTGAAACGACTATTGACGTCTTTACCAATGGTCTTGGAGGAAGTGCTTCTGTTGCACTAAGTTATGCAATGCTAGGTGGTTTCGCAGTTGCGATTGCTAAGACTGGATTACCAGATTTAATGGTACAACTTGCTCTTCGTCTAGTTGGAAGAGAAGGTGATTCAAAGAAAAAAGCATTATCAAAGGTTCTTATATTTTTTGTTATTCTATTAATCTCTTGTTTCTCTCAAAATATTATTCCAATACACATCGCCTTTATTCCGATTTTAATTCCACCAATTCTAAAGGTGTTGAATGAATTAGGAATAGACCGTCGTGCAATGGCGACAATTATTACGTTTGGTTTAACAGCACCTTATATTTTATTACCTTTTGGTTTTGGGGCAATTTTTCATGATATTGTGGAGAGCAATATTGCTGAAAGTGGTCTTGTTATTGAAAGGGGAGATATTTTTACTGCGTTATTGCTTCCAACGGCAGGTTTGGTGTTTGGACTATTAGTTGCAGTATTCATCACGTACCGAAAACCGAGAAGTTATAATCAGATTGATATTTCTACAGAGGGTGAAAAATCTCAGTCATATAGCAAGATGTCAATTACGTTTTCTCTAGTTGCGATACTTATGTCATTAGTTGTTCAATTTCAAACGAATTCGATGATTATCTCGGCTTTATCTGGTATTGTTATTCTCTTTGTATACTTGATTATTACGAAGCAGTGGAGAGAATCGGATGTAGTCTTAACAGATGGGATGAAAATGATGGCCTTCATCGGTTTTGTTATGATTGCTGCCTCTGGATTTGCAGCTGTTATAAGAGAAACTGGGCATGTTGATTTGTTAGTAGAGCAATCGGTTGCAGTTATTGGAGACAATAGAGGCTTAGCTGCATTTCTAATGTTGCTCGTAGGTTTATTTATAACGATGGGAATTGGTTCTTCGTTTTCAACAATCCCGATTATAGCGACGCTCTTTGTTCCGTTAGGTCTAGCGGTTGGGTTTGGGCCATTATCGATTATTGCTCTAATTGGAACTGCTGGAGCATTAGGAGATGCAGGTGCGCCAGCTTCTGATAGTACACTAGGACCTACAGCAGGTTTAAATGCTGACGGACAGCATGATCATATTTGGGATACGTGTGTACCGACATTTATTCACTTTAACATTCCGTTACTTGTATTTGGTTGGGTAGCGGCGATGATTCTATAATAGGATAAGAAATGATGCAGACTAATTATCCAGATTGGTCTGCTTTCTTTTTTAAGGGAGTCCCCTCATAGTTACTATTATTTATTTACCTTCTTTTATAATCTCTCTTGATTTTCGTTTAAGTCGTTTAAGTGAGTTTATAATGAGTTTTTTTAAATCCGTGCCATCCTTTACACGTTCATAGTTCATTTCAAAATCATATGCAGTACAGATATATTGCTCCCTATTATTGTCAGTGATTAGATAATCGCCAGGGTTCCCCTTAACTTCCCCTTCTATTGTTTCAAGTGTAATCGTTCGGGTGATTTTCACTGCTTCGACGACAATTGGTTTTCTTCGATATCTAGCCATACTCTCCACCTCCTTTTGAAGTTGAGCCTTATCGTAGTCCACTATTATTGTACTCAAGCGTTGTGAATGCCGTGACATAGTCGTACATGTTTGGGCAAAGGCGAATGTGGAGGTGGAGGTGGCTTAATGAGGGAACTGTCTCAAGTGTAGTGAATTCATGGGCAATGGCTCCGTACGATACTCGTCCTACGGTTAGTGGGCTTATCCATAGCAGGATTTGCAACGTGTGGAGCCATTACTTCTTCTTAAATACTCTATCTTGGACTTTTTCAGTGCTCTCTTGGAATACCTTCTTTCCTTCTCTTCAAAAGGTTATAGCTAGTAAAGAGACTTTTTTAGTGAACGGTATTATTACTTACAGTAGGTTTTAATTGATTATAGAGCACTTCTGGTATTAAGGTTGTGTCTGTTTGTATATTTTCATGTTCGTATCCCTTATAAGATAAAGCAGACTGACCGTTCAGAAATATATCTACTTTTAAAAGTTGTTCGTCGTTTGCACCCTTTGTTTCAAGCATGAACATAACTGGTCCAAACGAAAGTTGATATGTGTTAAATTGTAGACCTAATAGTATTTGTTTTGTATGCCTTGTGTTTTTATTTGCAATAATGAGGTGACTTAGTTCATTGAATGATATTTCTCTTTTTTCTTGATGTTCTTCTGAATGATGAAATAGGTCTGATATGTTGTGTGTAATTTTTTTAGAAATTGATTGTATTTGGTCGATAAAGTTATACATAGTTGCCTCCTTTACTTCTCCATTTAAAGTTTACCCACATTTAGGGAAAATTAATTGAAGTTATAATAAAAGTGCACGAGTTAAGAACTTTCTTGACAAAAATAAACAATAACTTTGAAACTTTTTCTTATATAAAACGTCTATTATATTAAGAGTCAAATTTGTGAGAGGGCGGTGTCATGTATAAAGGAGGATTAATTTTTCTAGTGTGTGCATTAGTGATGACGGGGTGTCAATCAAAAGAACAAGTGAACGAGCAGCAGGTATTGAATGACTTTTATCGTTTAGTTAGTTCAGTTAATGAGTTGTTTGGTCACTTTTCAATATCTGATGAGCACTACGTGAATGGCCAGTATCAAACTATTGAAGATGTAGCTGAGTTATTAGGGGAATGGGTAACTGATGATGGTTTGGAAACAATAATTTCTCAAATTTTTGAAGAGGATGAGGGTAAACTTATCTATAAGGAAAGGTATCGAGAATACATCGAGGAATCGAATATATTGACAATGTCTCCGAACAATACGAGAAATTATTATGAAGTCGTTAGAGAGACAATCCTAAACCCGGGTCTTCAGCTCGTGCCATTTTCTCAACTACTGATTGTTGAAGATAACGATGAGGTTATATTAGCTGGAAGTCAATTGCCGGTTGTTTTTTATGAAGAAGAAATTTATCAACGTCAGGAACAGTATTTACGCTATGGGTATCCTCCTAATGATGTACTATCAGTTACATTTTCCTTTAAGGAAGAGGATGGAATTTTTAAAATGGATAATTATGAAGTAAGTAAAGGATAGATGAAAAAATCCGGGAAACCCGGATTTTTTGTCTATCTTTATAATATTAAGAAGCTACTTGGCTATTTGTTGTAATAGCTCCTCTTGATTTCTTAACAACCTTATACACACGTTCAGATATAATTGCTGCAAAAATAGTTAGAATAAGATCCTTAATCCCAGGGGCAATCATCCAAGTCCATGCCATCCCATATGTGAAACCTTCTGGTGCTGCTGCGATTGTCTTGTATGCAAAGTACATGTAGTTTGTACCAAGTGCATATGTAACAAATAAACCTGCGAATGAGGCAATAAAGAATGTTGAAAGTGTTGGCTTATTACTGTTTTCGATGATTTTACCAGTCACATAGGCTACAAGTATAAATGATAGAAGGAATCCAAATGTAGGGCTGACGAAGGTAGAAAATCCACCGCTAAATCTAGCGAAAATTGGAGCCCCTACTAGACCGACCATTAAGTATACAATCATGGCAGTTGCTCCTAGACGACTACCTAGTAATGCACCGGCTAAAATAGCGAAAAGGGCTTGTAAGGTTATTGGTACACCGCCAATAACTAAATATGTAGCAATGTTTGCTCCGATAGCCATTAATGCAACAAATAATGGGATCATAACTAAATCGATTGTTTCGTATCGTTTCTTTGTCGACATATTGAATGTTCACCTCTTATTATTATTTGGTTAACAATATAATAATGGAACTAAAACTAGAATGTCAACCTGTTATGGATAAAAGTTTACTAACATCTATAAAATTAAATAGTTTTTAATTGTATTAGGCACATAATTTGCATAAGGTAATGATAGGATTCTAATATTGTTTTTAATTTATATGGGTATTTACTGAGAGAAGGGGGGAGTTTATGATGAATCGACCAGCTGGATTCTGGATTCGCCTAGGTGCAATTATCCTAGATGGACTTATCTTAGCGATTGTTTTTATTCCTCTTGCAATCGTACTAGGTTTTAATTCGGACCAATCTGAAGTGTTTCAATCACTAGTTGAGCTAGTCTATAGTATTCTTTTACCAGTAACGTGGGTAGGGTATACGATTGGTAAACGGATATGCGGAGTGCGGATTGTGAAAGTAAACGGAGAAAATGTTGGTATTGGTACGATGCTATTACGTGAGGTAGTAGGGCGCTTAGTTTATATTTTAACGTTAGGTATTGGAATTATCGTTAGTGCCTTTATGGTTGGTCTAAGGCAAGACAAACGAGCAATTCATGATCTAATTGCGGGAACTTATGTTACGTATGAAGCGCCGGAAGAGACGAACCCTTATTAATCGTCACAATGATAACAAATAAGAAGAGAAGGTGCATCAATGGTTAAACATTTGATGCGTCTTTTTTTATTTTAGTTGCACCATTAATCAAACGTTTAATTAAACTGAAATTAGGAATAGTAATAGTAAGATTTCGACTAGAAAAATGAGTAATCGACTTTTTCAACATTCCCTTAAAGAACTCTTTACATACAAGTTAATAAGGACTACGCTAGTTAATAAAGTGTTTTTTTAGCTATTAAAGCAAGGAGAAGATTAGATGACGAAAAAAATTAAGATTGTTACAGATTCTACAGTTGACCTTCCGCAAGAAATTATAAACCAATTTGGGATAACAGTTGTTCCTTTAACGATAACGATTGATGGAACATCTTATTTAGATCAAGTTGAGTTAGGCTCTCATGAATTTATCGCTAAATTAAAGGCGAGTAAAGAGTTACCGAAAACGTCTCAACCATCTGCGGGTTCTTTTGCGGAAGTATATGAGAAATTAGGTGAGGATGGAAGTGAAATCCTTTCTATTCATATAACTGAAGGAATGAGTGGAACAGCATCGTCAGCAAGAGCGGCAGCTGAGATGGTTGAAGCTGATGTGACAGTTGTTAATTCACGTTTTATTTCTTTCGCCTGTGCATTTCAAGTATTAGAGGCAGCAAAAATGGCAGAGAACGGTAGTACAATGGAAGAGATAGTAGCTCGACTTGACGAAATTCGTTCCAACACTACCTTATATATTATGGTAGATACACTTGAGTATTTAATTAAAGGTGGACGAATTGGAAAAATGCAGGCGTTACTAGGCTCATTATTAAAGATTAAGCCGGTTGCAGCTATGCCTGATGGAGCGTTAGTATCTGCAACAAAAGTACGTACACATTCACAGCTTGTTAAATTCTATTTAAATCAATTACTGGAAGATGCAAAAGGCAAAACGATAAAAGGGATTGGTATTGCACATGCAGATTCCAAAGAGTTATCTGAAAAAATTAAAGCTGAAATAGAAGAGCAAACTGGATTTACTGAAACGATGATTGTAGATACAACACCGGTCATCAGTGCCCATGCAGGACCTGGTGCGGTTGCATTAATGTATTATGCAGAATAATAAGGAGACGTTCTAATTGGACAGAGACGTAGCATTCGAAGTAGTAGTAGGAAGTCAAAACTATAATCTCCAAGATGAACACTCAGATAAAGATTATAAGCGGTTTCTTTTACCGACCTTTCAAGACTTATATGATCAAAAATACTATAAGAGTTCTATGACGAGTAGTGAAATGGATATTGAAATACATGATATACGAAAGCTAGACCTCTTATTTTGGAAAGCGAATGTTAATTTTTTAGAGGTGCTCTTCTCGGAGGAGATTGTATTTCCTAATGACAAAGAATACTACCTTGCTATTTCTAAAAATATCAGTGAATTATTTTCTCTTAAAAATGAAATTTCGATTATGAACTTGCCTTATTTATACCATGCTTGCTTTGGGATGTATGAAACAAAGAAAAAGCAGCTACAACGTGATGTGGAACAAGGGCTAAAATCATCTGCAAGTAAGCACATGTTGACAAGTTATCGGATATTGGACTTTCTCACTCGGTTTGCAGATAATGACTTTAGTAACTTCAAACAAGCGATTTATTACCATGATAATGAGCGGAAAGAGCTATTACAGTTTAAGAATGAACCGTTTGTGATGGAACAGTGGGAGAATAGAATTAAGCTGAAATACAAAGAGACAGCCCAATTAAGAGCTACTTACTTATCCCATTCTCCAAACGAACAAACAAGAAAAAAAGTGAAGTGCTTGCTTTATAGTATTGTTTACAATTATACAAGGTATCAATTAAACAGGCGTTAACCATATGATGACATATGGTTAACGCCTGTTTTTAGGTTAGATTTGAAACTTGATTAGAAGGACAATCCTTCACGCAATCTTCAAGAAACTAAACTCTTCAGTTTCTATTTTACAGCTTCTTTTAGTTGTTTTCCTGGTTTGAATGCAGGCGTTTTACTTGCTGCGATATCGATTTCTTCACCAGTTTGTGGATTTCTTCCTTTTCTAGCAGCTCTCTCACGTACTTCAAAGTTTCCGAATCCGATTAATTGTATTGTTTCACCTTTTGCTAGAGTATCTGAAATCGTTTCAAAAATGGCGTTTACTGCACTTGTAGCATCCTTCTTTGAAAGCTCTGAACGTTCTGCAACCTCGTTTACTAGTTCCGTTTTATTCATAAATAAACCCTCCCGTTAAAATCTACTATTTTATTATTGCTGCTAACATGTTTTCCTAATTCTCTCTTTTTATACATGAAAAATCAACTTTTTTCTATTCAAAATCAAATATTTGTTACTAATGTATGAAAAATGATGTTATTTAGCGATGGTTTTGAAAAAGTCTAAAGTAGATAAACTAAGGTCAATGAAATGAAAAAGTAAATCATGATTTCTTATTTTGCTACCTTATGCTTTATATTGTGTATTGTAGCATTTATTTCTCCACCGATGACAAGAATAAGTCCACTTAAGAAGAACCAAAGCATTAAGATGATTACCCCACCAAGACTTCCGTATGTAGCAGAAAAGTTGCCGAAGTTTGTTACGAACGTAGAAAATGCTAGAGAAATTAATTGCCAGCTAATCGTAGCGAAAACTGCACCGAATATAACATAACGAAATGGTAGCTTTTTGGCTGGTGCGATGTAATAAATCACCATTAAGACCGCTGACATAATCCCGATTCCAATGATCCAACGAAGTCGGTTTAATGCTGTGAAAGTACCATCAGGTATTTGTAACAACTGGTCAATACCCTCTAATATTAATCGGCCGAACACAGGTAAAAGTAGCGTGACGATAAATACTATAAGCATTCCTAATGTCATAATAATAGACATAACTCTTACTTTAACAAATGAACGGGTTTCATCAACGTTATGAGCTTTGTTAAGAGCTCGTATTAATGCATTCATTCCGTTCGAAGCGGACCATATCGTAGCAAGTATACCAAAAGAGAGTAATCCACCTTGAGGTTCACTGACAACTTCCAAGATAGTAACAGTGAACAAGTCACCTAATTCACCAGGGATATAATCCTCGATAAAATGATAGATTTGTTCTGTGTCAATGGGTAAATATGGCATAAGTGCTAGTAAAAAAATAAGTAACGGAAAGATAGACAACATGAAATAAAACGCGAGAGTTGCTGCCCAATCTTGGACTGGGTCTTTTTTGAGTTGCTCAATAAATTCCTTTGTGAAGAGGGAGCTTGTTTTACTTTTTACCATAGGTTTCATCCTTCTGAAATATTTTAATATGTCATTCTTGTTTTCATCTTACTATATATTCCCAACAAGGTAGAGGGATAAACAATAATTTGGTAGGAGATATTTATCGAAATTATTCTATGCATAGTGGTATTATTAGTATGAGAGGTGAAATCAATGAATAGGTCAAAAATTTTATTACAGACTTCTGCAATTTATGCAGTAATTGGTGTATTTCTAGGGGGGCATATGGCAGGTGCTGGCTCCTATTTATTCCGAGCAATCCATGCTCATATTCTAGTAGTAGGGTGGCTTTCCTTGTTTGCTTTTGCTATTTTCTATAGTCTTTATTACATCCCGAAAAGTTCAATTCTAGCAAAAGTTCATGTATGGACTTCATTTATAGGGACACTAGGGTTTATTGCCGGAATGTGGGCTTATTATTTTAAGCCTGAATTTTTATCTGAGGTTGCTCAGCTAGTGTTTTTTATTGCTGGAGGAACAATACTAATGATAGGTTTCTTTGCATTTGCGATATTAGTATTTGTACATGGGCGAGCAATTACAGACAAAGAAGAAGCGTAAATCTGAGACTGCTGATAAGGTTCAATATAGTGGATTCAGGAAAAGGCTGCTGGAAAAGTGGAAAGACACACTTTTTCAGCAGCCTTAGTAAATCTACGTTTCTTTTTTGTCTTGAGAAAATCCTATTATCATATTAAAAAAAATGGAGGAGATAGCATTTGAATACATATCGCGCCAAAGAATCGAAAACGTTGTGGGTTATTTTACTAGTTGTCGCGACGTTAAACCTTCTCTTCTTAGACCAACATTTTTCGTACTTTCCTTATTTATTTATCATTTTGATACTTTTAGCGATATTCTTAAATTATGAGCTAATTATTGATAAAGGAAAATTAACATACAAAATTAAAATTTTCAATATTACTCTTCAAAACAAAACAATAACACCAGACAAGATTAAGGAATGTTACTTCATTAAAGTTGGAGAAAAGATAAATGTGTTAATCAAAGTCAAAGAAGGTTTTCGTTGGAGGTTAACTGGATTTACACCAGAGAGTTATCACGCTGATTTGTATGAATTTATGAGAGAAAATAATGTAGACATCCAAACGGTAAATGGTTATTCAAAGGACCAATAGGATATATGAATAACGAAATAAGTGAAATTTTATGTATTCTAATTTTTCAGTCATTTTAATAGACATATCCTAACATTATCACGTATACTCTTTACTATAGTACTGGGATAAACAGATAAGAAGGAGTGGTCTTAAGATGCCGACAGTTGAAAGTTTTGAACTTGACCATACAATAGTAAAAGCACCCTTTGTACGTCATTGTGGTACACATTTAGTTGGAAAAGATGGACAGGTAAATAAGTTTGATGTTAGATTTTGTCAGCCGAATAAGCAAGCGATGAAGCCTGATGTTATTCATACACTTGAACATTTATTAGCTTTAAATTTGCGTCGTTACGTAGAAGACTATGACCATTTCGATATCATTGACCTTTCACCAATGGGGTGTCAAACAGGATTTTATTTAATTGTTAGTGGTAATCCTACTGTAGAAAATATCATTGACCTTCTTGAAAAAACAATGAATTATTCGATTGAATTAGAGGAAGTTCCGGCAGCTACAGAAAAGCAATGTGGTCAAGCTAAGCTACATGATTTAGAAGGTGCAAAACGTTTAATGAATTTCTGGTTATCGCAAGAAAAAGCCTCATTAAGTAAAGTATTTGAATAAAAGATGAACCGAGCTTATGGATAGTAGGCTCGGTTTTTTATGTTTTAAGTTATAACTTTTTATTGTAATTGAGTTAGAGAATTTCTTAGTGGATACTTCTGAATTTTTAAAAATTAACGACATGTTCAGAATGGAATATGATATTATATACTACAAGTGTTTAGTAAATAACTGTACACTCATTACATAATTGAATGAACATAATGAAAGGGGTCATTTACAATGGATAATAAAGATGTAGAAGTCTTACATATAATAGAGGAAAATGGAAGAATTGCTATAGAGTCGCTAGCCAAGATGGTTGACCTTTCAGTAGAGGAAACAAAACTAATCTTAAAAGAGCTTGAAGATAATAAAGTCATCCTAAGTTACTCTGCAGTAATTGATTGGAGTAAGGTAAATGAAAACGAAGGTGTGACAGCGATGATTGATGTCAAAGTAACCCCACAACGTGGCGTTGGTTTTGATGATATTGCTGAGAGAATTTACCGATTCCCTGAAGTGAAGGCATTGTATTTAATGTCAGGAGCATATGACTTATCGGTAGTAATTGAAGGGAAATCAATGTCTGAAATAGCAAGATTTGTTTCAGATAAATTATCAACTCTTGATTCTGTTCTATCGACAACTACACATTTCCAATTGAAAAAATATAAGCATGATGGTGTTGTGTTTGAAGACGGAGAAGAGGATAAAAGGATTGTGGTGTCACCATGACAAACTCTTTAAAAATGAATCAACGTCTATCAAATCGTGTTCAATCAATTAAACCATCGGGTATTCGTCGTTTTTTTGATTTAGCCTCTACGATGGATAACATCATATCCCTAGGTGTTGGGGAACCAGACTTTGTTACTCCTTGGAATGTTCGAGAGGCAAGTATTGCATCTATGGAACAAGGATATACTGCATATACGGCGAACGCAGGTATTATTGAACTACGTGAAGAAATTTCAAGATACATGTATGAACGTTTTCACGTGAACTATAATCCGCACGACGAAGTGTTGGTTACAGTTGGCGCAAGCGAAGCAATTGACCTTGCAATACGTGCGATTATTAATCCTGGAGATGAAGTAATTGTTGTAGAACCTAGCTTCGTTTCTTACGCACCGGTCGTTTCATTAGCGGGTGGCGTTCCTGTACCTATTGGAACAAGTAAGGAAAATGATTTCAAATTAACTCCTGCTCAAATAGAAAAAGTAATTACTGATAAGACAAAAGCAATTATGCTTTGTTTTCCGAATAATCCAACAGGGTCTGTTATGACGAAAGAAGAGCTTGAAACAATTGCGAAGGTAGTAGAGAAATATGACTTACTTGTCCTTTCTGATGAAATCTACGCAGAGCTTTCTTATGACCATGAGCATCACTGTTTTTCAAGAATTGAAGGTATGAGAGAGCGTACGGTCATTATTTCCGGTTTTTCAAAAGCTTTTGCGATGACTGGCTGGAGACTTGGATATGCAACTGGTCCGGAGGATATCATTTCAGCAATGTTAAAAATCCATCAATACACAATGATGTGTGCTTCAACACAAGCTCAATTCGGAGCATTGGAAGCATTACGTTCAGGGTTAGATGATGTTAATAAAATGGTACAGTCCTACCGCCAGCGTCGTAATTTTATTGTAAAATCATTTGCTGAAATCGGTATGCCTTGTCATACACCTGGCGGAGCATTCTATGCGTTCCCATCTATTTCTGAAACAGGATTTACATCTGAACAATTTGCTGAGAAACTTTTAATGGAAGAACGAGTGGCAGTTGTACCAGGAAATGTGTTTGGGGCAGGTGGAGAAGGTCATATTCGCTGTTCGTATGCAACTTCAATGGATAACTTAGAAGAAGCGGTCAAAAGAATTCAACGCTTTCTTAAAAAGGCTAAGCAAGTATAATCTTGCTTAGCTTTTTTTTATGGTTAATGGCTAAATAGAAGGGAAATTATGAATTATGAATGGGAGGCTTAAAATTGACAATTAATTAGTAGCAATTAAATTAAATAAAGATGTTTGTTTCTACGAAAAAAAAAGACAAAGCTTTACTGGCTTTGTCTCAAAAAGGGGGAATACTATACGGTAATTTCATTTATGTCCTTTTTATAGAATTTTAAACCTAATTTTCAGAAAAAGTAAAAAGAAGTTCCCTATGGGGGTATAATCATACCTTTTTGACCAAACTCTATTCCGGTAGTATCAATTGTGATACAGTGGGTAAGTATGGAATTAACGGATATTAGTAGAAAGAGGAGATAGACATGGTTCATAGCTTTTCTGATTTTAATTTGGCACCATATTTAACGAAAGCATTAGAGGAAAAAGATATAAAGGAACCAACAGATATTCAAATAAAGGCAATTCCTGAAATTTTAGATGGACAAGATGTGATAGCTCGTTCTCAAACAGGGTCTGGGAAGACGTTAGCGTTTTTATTGCCAATCCTTAATCAAATAGATAGTGAAAAGAAAGACCTACAAGCAGTCATTTTGGCTCCCACAAATGAATTAGCCATGCAAATATTTGATGTATTAAAGGATTTAACGAAAGACTCTTCGATTATAGCTGATTCATTTTTAGGAAGTGCAAATGTTAAGAGACAAATTGAAAAATTGAAAAAATCTAAACCGCAAGTTGCTGTAGGTACACCTACAAGAGTACTTGAGCTTGCTGAAAGTAAAAAGTTAAAGCTACATCTAGTGAAATGTGTAGTTGTCGATGAAGCAGACCGTATGCTCGCTGAAAAGCCAACATGGCAGGCGTTTCAAGCAATTGCTTCTCGTGTAGGTCGTGAAGGGCAATATATTTTTGTTTCTGCGACTATCCCGGAGAATTTTCAAGACTTAGTTGGACAAAACGTACAACTACCCGTCATGGTGACAAGCGAAGGCTCTCTTATTGATTCGGAAAGAGTGGAGCATTTATTTATCGTTTGTGAAGCTAGGGAAAAAATTGAAATTGCTAGGAAGTTAATCCGAAATTTAGAGATTAAAAAAGGGCTTCTGTTTGTTAATCATTTAGATAAAGTAACTGAAACAACAGATAAGCTTAAATACAGAGAGATCAATGCAAAATCTTTATCAGCCGATAGTACAAAGGTTGAACGAGCAAACGTTATGAAAGAATTTCAAGAAGGTAAGATTGAAATTCTAGTCGCATCAGACCTAGCTGCTAGAGGATTGGATATTAATGATATTACACATGTCATTAACATTCATCCCCCTGTTGATGCTGATGCTTATTTACACAGAGCAGGAAGAACGGGAAGAATGGGTAAAAGCGGTGTTGTGATTTCAATTATGGAGCCGAAAGAGCTTTTTATTATTAAAAAGTTTGAAAAGGCACTCAATATTAAGATTGAAGAACGTCGATTAGAATACGGAAATCTTATTTCTGAAAATTCACCTAAGAATATTCAAACTAGAAAAAAGAAAAGCTAATTATGTTGTCACAAGTATAGATTCCTCTATTTGAGGAAATTTGTTGCAAAAGCGTCAACTAAAAGGTTTTACTTTATAAATGAAGGTATGGTAAACTTAAAAGGTTAAAAAATTGTTAGGAGATGTTTTTATGGTAGCGAATTATGAAGTAGGAAGTATTGTTGAAGGTAAAGTAACAGGAATCAAACCATTTGGTGCATTCGTTGCATTAGATGAGAAAAAACAAGGTTTAGTTCATATTTCGGAGGTGGCTCACGGTTTTGTTAAGGACATCAATGATGTCTTAACTGTAGGAGATGAAGTTAAGGTTAAAATTATTTCTGTAGAGGAAAATACAGGAAAAATCTCTCTATCTATTCGTGCAACACAACCAGCACCAGAGAAAAAAGAGCGTCCAGAACGCCCGAAACAACAAGCTCGTCCACAAGCTGCTAAAAAACCTGTAGAAACAAAAGGTTTTAACACGCTTGAAGATAAGTTAAAGCAATGGGTTAAGCAATCAAACGAAATCCAAGCAGACTTAAACAAAAGAGCAAGAAAATAATACAACTAAAAAGAGGCGTCCTTCTAATAAATAGAGGACGCCTCTTTTCCTGTGTTTAGTTTTAACGTTGAGGTTCAGGACTTCTTTCAAGCTCTTCACTTGGTTTAAATAAGATTGAAATACAATATAGACCAGCTAAACCAACTAAGGCATAGATAAATCTTGAGATTGCAGCGGCTTGCCCACCAAAGATGGCTGCTACAAGGTCAAAACGGAAGAAACCGATAAGTCCCCAGTTGATCGCACCGATAATTGCTAGAACTAACGCTGTACGTTGAATACCACTCACAACAATTCACCTCCAAAAGAGAACTATAGAAACCCCTTCCCAACTATATAAGATGAGAACTTTGGTGCTTCTCTCTATATCATGAGAATATCGCGGTTAAATTATGCATGTAGCAAAAAGTGCCTTCTTTTATTCCATAAAAAAAGAAGGAGAAATAAATTTATTATTGAAGTTTTTTATACAGTTAGCATATGAATAAACAGTTGGATCATAATAAAACAGAGTGAAACCATGTAAATATCCTAGGAGGAAAGTATGAACAATACATTAACGTTTGATTATAGTAAAGCATTGCCTTTTATACAACAGCATGAAATTGATTATTTAGCAGGAGCAGTTAAAACTGCACATGATGCATTACATAATGGAACAGGAGCAGGTAATGAATATATTGGTTGGGTAAATTTACCGAAAGTTTATAATAAGGAAGAATTTGCTCGAGTGCAGAAAGCAGCTGAGAAAATAAAATCAGACTCTGATGTTCTTCTTGTCATTGGCATAGGCGGGTCATATCTTGGTGCACGTGCCGCAATAGAAGCCTTAAATCATTCGTTTTATAATGTATTAGAAAAACGTAACACACCACAGGTTTTCTTTGTTGGTAATAATATAAGCTCTACATACGTGAAAGACTTATTATCGTTAATTGAAGAAAAGGATGTTTCAATTAATGTTATCTCTAAATCAGGAACAACAACAGAACCAGCGATTGCCTTTCGTATTTTTCGTGAGCATCTAGAAAAGAAATACGGTAAAGAGGAAGCAAGAAAACGAATTTATGCTACAACAGATAAAGAAAAAGGAGCATTGAAAACAGTTGCGACTGATGAGGGATATGAGACGTTTGTAATACCAGATGATGTAGGTGGGCGTTTCTCAGTACTGACAGCAGTAGGACTGTTACCTATCGCAGTAGCTGGACTTAATATTGAACAGATGATGCAAGGGGCAGCAGATGCAATGGATAAATACAATAATGATAATCTTGCTGAAAATGAAGCCTATCAATATGCAGCTGTACGAAATGCTTTTTATAATAAAGGGAAAACGATTGAATTGATGGTTAATTATGAACCGGCCCTGCAATATGTATCTGAATGGTGGAAGCAATTATTTGGAGAGAGTGAAGGAAAAGATAAGAAGGGGATATTCCCAGGCTCAGTTAATTTCTCAACTGACCTTCATTCGATGGGCCAATATGTTCAAGATGGTCGTCGTGATCTTTTTGAAACAATTTTAAATGTGGAAAAGGTACGTGAAGAAATAACGATTGAAGAGCACTCCTCAGACCTTGATGATTTAAACTACTTAGCAGGACAAACGATGGATTTTGTAAACAAAAAAGCATTTCAAGGAACACTGCTTGCACATACTGACGGAGGAGTTCCGAATCTAATTGTTTCAATACCAGAATTAAATGAATATCACTTTGGATACATGATTTACTTTTTTGAAAAGGCATGTGCAATCAGTGGATACTTATTAGGGGTCAATCCATTTGACCAACCAGGTGTAGAAGCTTACAAGAAGAACATGTTTGCCTTACTTGGAAAACCAGGATTTGAAAAAGAAAAAGCAGAGTTAGAAAAGCGTTTATAGAATAGTGTAAAGCATAGAACAATCAAACATAGGACATTCTATAAATATGAATGCACTGTGAAAGGATGAGTTCTATGATTTTAATGAATTCACAAGTTGAAAATAAACAATTTATGCTTAAAGACTTAGAGGATAAGTTAAAGCCACTTGGGTATGTAATTTCTGGTAACTGGGATTATGAACATGGTTATTTTGACTATAAGCTTGATGACAATGGAAGTTATCAATATTTACGAATTCCATTCACAGCTGTAGAAGGTGAAATAGACCAAAAGGGTGTAATTGTTAAACTCGGAAAGCCTTTTCTACTTGCACATAAATATCAACGTGGCTTAGATGACCAGGTTATGGATTATAATTCATTTATGAATCAATTTTCAGAACCACAAGACAAAGATGCGTATATTCCACCTCAATATGTGAATACAGGAAAAAGCTTAATTCAAGAATTAGAAGCAACATTACTTTATTAATAAAGGTTGGCTTTAAGGGTGTATTTGTCCCTGATAAGCCAGCCTTTTCGTCTGTTTTTTTGGGTAAGTATAAAAGTAATGGTTGTGGATGGAAAACCGATTTTGGTAAGATAGGAAAAGTATATAATAAGGGGAGATACGAATGTCAGAACCGATTATTTTTGCCATTACGATTTTTATTGGTTGGCTAATCTTTGATTTTGTGAAACATAAAAAGCTAACGAAGGAATTAGTAATAGGAGCATTAATTGTTGCGATCATTGCTGGGCTTGGGTGGTTTGTTTTAGATTTATTATTTTAATAAATGGGTAAGTGGAGGGGGAGCTAGATGAAGAGATTACGAGTTGCTTTACTACACTTGTTACCTAAAGCTGGAGATTTACAATTCAATCAAAATTTAATTGAAAAAGCAGTTATGATAGCTGGAGAAAAAAATGTAGATTGGATTATCACACCTGAACTAGCGACTAGTGGTTTGCAGTTTTCTAGCATAGGTACGGACTGGATAACCCAACAGCCAGATACTTGGATGAATCATTTTTGTACTATTGTGAAGAGTATTAATGCTACTGTCTTCCTTGGATGTGCAGAACGTTCGAAGGAAGGAGCACTACATAATTCTGTTTTTGTTATAAGTGAGAAGGGTGAAATAATAGGTAATCAAAAGAAGTTAGCAAGAGTAGATAATTGGTCGACATCAGGTGAAGTAGTTGAACCGATATCTTTAGAGAATATAAAAGTTGGTGTATTAATTTGTGCAGATTCCTATACAGGGAATTATGCAGACAAATTACTAACGAAGGGTGCAGAAATTCTAATTGCACCTTCCTCTTGGGGACCAGGCTTACATGGACCAAATGGAGAGTGGGAACAGCGCTCTATTGATACCGGGTTACCTATCTTTGTTTGTAATCGTACCGGAGAGGATGAAACTGTGTCCTTTTGGGAAGCGGAGAGTTCTGTAATAAAAGACGGCAAACGCCTTCTTACTTACAAATCGAAACAATCTGCCATTCTACTGTTTGATTGGGATTTGGAAGCTATGAATTTAGTGTCTACGTCTTTTGATGTGGAGTATATATGGTGAAACGAACAAACGAATGGGAGTTTAAAGCAAAACATTTATTGGGATTCCTCTCGCAGTTGGTACGATACTAAATATAAATTGATATTTTTAAATATTTCCATTATCATAAAGGTAGAAACTAGTAAAAAGTTTCTATGAATTAACTATAAATAATTTTTGGAATTCTAGGTGTCTAATAGACTTAATAGGGAATCTGGTGGAAATCCAGAGCTGTCCCCGCAACTGTAAGTGTGGATGAAATGAGAAACCACTGTATAAGTAACTTTACCGGTGCTTATACGGGAAGGCTCAGAGTAAGAAGAAGCACGAGTCAGGAGACCTGCCTAACTTCCATAAGTTTCATTTCTTCGGGGTGAGAGAAGTTGAAACGGCAGGGATATCATGTTCTTTCATGATAATAATATTGCCGTTTTATGCTCTTTCTCCGTTGGTGAGGAAGGGCTTTTTATATTAAGAAACTGAGAGGGGATAACGTAATGGCTACTTGGGATTTATCTAATACAAACCATCATTTATTGATTTGTAATGGAGGAAGTTGCAATAAGTCTGGAGCAGAGGAATTAACACTAACAGTAAGAAATGAAATTAGTAATCGTGGATTAGATAACATGATACATACAACAAGAACACGATGCAATGGTCGTTGCAAGGATAAATGTGTTGTAGTTGATTATCCAAAAGGGGACTGGTATCAAAATATGGAGCCTGAAGATGTTTCAGATTTTATTGATTCACTATGTGCAAACCAAACATTTTCTAAGAAATTAGCACTTTCTTATAATGGAGCAGGGTTTGAAAGTGGAGATGGTACAGTAACGGGTGATCTAAAAAATGTTGAAGTTGTGAGTAAGGTTTCAAAAGTGTACGAGTAAAGATATTGTGAGGATAATGGATAAATTGTTTAAACGAAGTGGTTCGGACACTAGTTCCGTTAATTTGATATTACTAGTTGATTTAGAGAATAATTGGATCCTAATTCCGCTATTTGTATATATGACGTCCAAATCATAAGTTTTAAGAGGGGATAACGGATACAATGTCCATAAAGAATGTAATATTAGAGGGTTTTATGATAATAACGGAACCTGTGTCCCTATTCGAGGTAACAATCAATTCATAGTCTTAGTTTATAAGTACGCGCTCGTTTTTCTCCACTTGCTACACTTAGAATTTGTAAATCAACAAGCTTATGCAAAGTACGTCTAGCATGGCGGTCACTTATTCGTAGGTGATTAGCAATTTCGAGTGGGGTAAAGGGGCGTAATAAGCGTCGTGCAAATCGCACAATTTCTGCTTCAAGCCATGATAACTGTGCAGGGGAATCAGTAGAGAGGAATTTTCCTATAAATGCTAGTATGAGTTGTTGGCATTTTTGTGGCTCATCTTTAATTGATAAGTACGCAATTGGTAACAATGTCCACCCGTCAAGAGTCAATAAAGAGTGTCTCCAGCATAAATCTTTAAATCGCCTAACATCTAAATCTCTAGCATGTGGTCCATAACCTTGGATTTCAATACAACCTTTAGAGTGCATAGGCATGTACGTAAGATCAAGGTAACGATAACCATTGTTGAAATCTCGCACTTCCCATTCAGGGTACAAGTGGTCTAAGTTCCCTATAGTAGGGAACCAAATTGATCTTAGAAACTCAACAGTTCCGTGGCCAAGTCCATTTTCAAGGAGCTCGCGCCTTCTTGGGTTTCTCTCTTCGGTAAGATTTGTTTGGAGCCATTCTTCGTACTTTATTTCAAATTTACTAACCATATATCACTTTCCTTCCTGGTTTTTTAATAACACCTCAAAACTAAGTAATATTGTTAATAATTAGTATAAGTTGCTATTCTACATTCGACAACCATTTAATTCAAAATAAAAAGAAGGTAGCCAACGATATGTGGCTACCTTCTAAACCTTTCCCACTCATTATACAAATCTGGGGTCGTAACGATTGTTGTATTTAACAAACACCTCATCTCTTCATGTTAGAAACAATCTTGAAATTTCGGTTCTTTGTCCAACACAATCACCTCATTTAAAAGGTAAATCGATAATTTTCCTCATTGTATAATTAACATCAAGTTAATGATGGGAGAGGGTTTGTGAGGTGCATTACTGCTCCTCAATAATTATGATGTCCAGAATGAAGAAAAGTATTCAAAATTAATTATGTCTATTTGATTTTCTTCCTTTTGTTTTCTTAGATGTACTTGGTTTCCCTCCGGCACGTGACCTTGGGTTCGTTTCATTAGCATGTTCGACGGCTTGTTCAAGTTCTTTTCTCATCTGTAATTCCTCCCTTTGAATTTTGACATTACCCATAGAGTTTCCGATTTGAATAGTTTTATCTCTGTTAAAAATTGCATAAGCAGTGCTAACTTCGTCGAATTTTAAATAAACATGTAGTAAATGAATATTCTGTATGTTAAAATAATTTGTTTTAGTGGTGGATGTACATGATATTAAATGAAATAAGGAGAAATTGAAAGGAAACCTTGAATGATTTGCGCTTTCATGTTCATTGTTTGCGTTTTCATTGACTGGAAACGCTTTTGCTATATAATACTAAAAGTTGCATAATAAAGGTAACTTATAAATGAAAGAAGGCAATGCAAATGAAAATCGTATTAGCGAAAGTCTTAGACTATTTATGTGAATGCCAAGAGCAAAAAGCAAAGCTAATCGTAGAAGACCTTAATAAAAATGGAGTACATTACTGGTATTCATCATAATTATAACGCCCCATTCGCAAAATATGCGAATGGGGCTTCTTTTTAATTAATCTAAATTATTGACTGAAAGACAAGTGTTGTAATAAGGTTACTTTGTATTGAGAGAGTAAAGAGAGTAGGCGATAGTATGTCAAAAATTTATATAATTCATGAAAATGATGAATGGACAGTACATTTAACGAAGCGACTAAAGGAATTACACCTACCTTATGAGGAATGGCATTTGAAAAATGGAGTTGTTGATTTACAGTCGGTTCCTCCTGAAGGTGTATTTTATAGCCGAATGAGTGCGTCATCACATACAAGAGGACACCGATACGCTCCAGAATTAGCTAATGCTGTAATTGCGTGGTTAGAGCGTCATAGTAGAAAGGTATTTAACGGGAGTCGAGCTCTTGAATTAGAAGTAAGTAAAGTAGCTCAATATCTTGCGTTAAGCATAGAAGGAATTACAACTCCGAAAACGATTGCTGCTGTAGGAAGAGAGCAGCTTATTGAGGCTGCAAAGCAGTTTGAAGGACAACCTTTTATTACGAAGCATAATCGGGCTGGTAAGGGTTTAGGAGTGCAATTGTTTCAAAGTACTAAAGACCTTGAGAAATACGTGAATGGTGAGGAGTTCGATGAGCCAGTTGACGGGATTACTCTAATACAGGAATATATTTCAGCTCCAGAGCCATATATCACACGTTGTGAGTTTGTTGGTGGGAAGTTTATCTATGCTGTCAAAGTGGATACGTCGAATGGATTTGAGTTATGTCCAGCTGAGGCATGCCAAATTGGCGACTTATATTGCCCGGTAGGTGAAGAGAAAGAGGAAAAGCCGATGTTTGAAGTTATTCCTAATTTTGAAGACCCTCTAATAGAGAAACTAGAGCGTTTTTTAGAGAAAAATGAGATTCATGTTGCTGGGATAGAATTTATTCGTAATCAAGAAGGGGTTATCTACACGTATGATGTAAATACGAATACAAATTATAATCCAGAAGCTGAACAAGTAGCAGGAGTATATGGAATGCTAGAATTATCCAAGTTTTTAGGGGAAGAGCTAGACAAATAAACAGATAAAACAAAGGAGCTTCCCATCGGGAGCTCCTTTGTTATTTTATGAACGTACAGCTAACCATTCCCCGATTTTGGGGTAAGTCATATTAACAGCTTTAGGTCCAAAGGTTATTGAAACATGACCAGTAGGCATAGAAACATACTCTTTATCTTCACTTGAAATCTTATCCATAAGTGCTTCAACTTGATGTGGCATCGCAACATGATCACGCTCAGCGGAAAGGTTAAGTACATTTGCTTTAATTGTACTTAAATCTACCTTACGGCCACGGATAACTAGTTCACCATTTATTAATTTGTTTTGTTGATAAAAGTCCCTGATCCATTGGCGATAAGCTTCTCCTGGAAAAGGTATGCCGTCTTGTAACCACTTTTGCATAAGTTTCCAGCTTTCAACAAATTTGGGATTATCAGCTCTATCATATAGGCTAATGAATGGACCGTTAAAATTGGTTAGTGGCTTCAAAATTTTATTACCATAATCAATCATTTCAGGGGGTACATTTCCTAATGTTTCAACGACCTTATCAACATCAAAGTAACGGTCGTTTAAGATGCAACCATACAAACCAGTATCTGCAAAATCAAATGGACTTGTCATAAAGATTAAATTCTTTATTGGTAACTCTGGGTGAAGGGAAGCAAAGATAGATGTCATTGTCCCACCCATACAATAGCCAAGTATTGAAACATCCTCAGATTTTGATGTACGTAGTACCTTTTTTACAGCACGTGGGATGTAATCTAGTATAAAATCATCGAGCTTCATCCGACGGTCCTCGTAACACGGTGTACCCCAATCCAACAGGTATACATCAAACCCCTGATTGACAAGGTATTCAACCATACTATTGCCTTTAGCAAGGTCCAGAATGTAAGGCTTGTTGATAAGAGCGTAAATCATAAGCAGTGGTGTAGTGTGCTTTTTAGGTTGGTCAGACACATAGCGATATAGCTTAGTTTTGTTTTTCGTCCAAATAACTTCTTTTGGTGTAATACCTACTTCAGGTTCGGCATCGGTTGTTAATACTTCCATCGTTCGTTTGTACCGTTGATAAGACTTTTGCGCATCTTCAGGCAGTAATTCAACGATTTTATTTATTTCTTTTTCTATAATCATAAACTTTCCTCCTAGCTTATCGCTTACATGTATAAACCACCATTGATATTTAATTGCTGACCAGTAATATATGTGCCGTCTTTACATAGGAAAAGTACTCCTTTAGCAATTTCTTCGCCTTGACCAAAACGTTTTTGTGGAATTTTTGCTTTAATTTGCTCACGTATGTTTTCGGGAATTTCTGAAATCATACTTGTTTCAATAAATCCAGGGCAAACGGCATTAACAGTTACATTTGTTTTAGCAAGCTCAAGAGCAAGCGATTTAGTGAAGCCAATCATTCCGGCTTTTGCTGCTGAATAATTGGTTTGACCAAAGCCACCTGATTGACCAATAATTGAAGAGATGTTAATGATTCTTCCTGCTTCTGATGCTGTTATATGTTTGAGGGCTGGAGCGACTGTATTGTAGACGCTATTTAAATTCACATCGATAACACTTCTCCAACTTTCTTCAGATAGCTTCTTGAAGGAGCTATCTCTTGTAATCCCAGCATTGTTGATTAAGAAATCCAATTGTCCATATGTATCAATTGCTGCCTCAACAAGTGTAGATGCTTCCTCTGACTTTGAAACATTTGCTTGAACGGCAATCGCATGGCCACCATTTTCCTGTATTTCTTTCACTAATTTTTCAGCTGCATCATTACTGCTGTTATAGTTTAAGACAATTTTTACACCATTTGCTGCAAGCTCTTTAGAAATTGCTGCTCCGATACCTACTGCTCCACCTGTAATAATAGCTACTTTGTCTTGTAAATTAATCATGTATCTCACGTTCCTTTTCTTTGTTTATTTACTTTTATTGTTTTTTAGTAACTGTGTAACTTCATCTAATTTTGAGCTTAGATTTTTCACTTCGGTTTTCAACAATGTCATTTCTCGCTTAACGACAGCAGGTGAAGGTTCATTATCTTTACTTTCTTCTAATTGGTCCTCTATGTTATCTACTTTTGAATCTAGATTTACTACCATAGATGACAAATTTGAAATATCTTCTCGTGTGGGAAGGTTCAATTGTTCAAAATATTGTTTTGTCGTTTGGTCAATGAGCTTTTTGTAAAATAAATTAGTATCTAGAACCCTACCTACCCATTCAGAAAACTCTTCTTTATTCATCATTTCTTCCAAGCTCTTTTCCATGTAGGACTCAGTGTTTTGATAGTAATCCTTCCAAAGGGAATAAGGATCAAATGTTGTTTTTTCAGTCGTCAATATTCGTACTCCTCCTGTCTGTTATAAATTTAGTAACTATTTGATATAAAGTTACTTTCATTAGGTAGGGTTAATGGCTTTTGTTCATTGAATTAGGTAAGTAATCAATTAACCTTATATATGTTTATAAAAATAGAACCCAAAATAGTCCTGGAGTATTTCGTAAAAAAACGACAATTACTTCCAAAATAAAGAGTTGACGATATGGTTATATAGGTGTAAATTACACTTATAAGAAAAAAAGACATAGGTGAGGAAAATGACAGAGACTAATAACAACAATACGGAGAATAAGCGAAGTAAGCTTGAAAAGAACATCAGTGGGGCACCGAAGAATATGTTGATTCCATTTTTGCTATTGAGTTTACGTGGAGGCTTAACCCTTCATGGGTACAAACTAATTCAGCAACTAACCAATTTTGGATTTCCATCGGTTGACCAAGGAAACGTCTATCGTTTGCTAAGACAATTAGAAAAGGACGACTTGGTTAGTTCGCAATGGGATACGTCCAGTGGTGGACCAGCAAAGAGACTATATTCAATTACGAAAGCCGGAGAAGAATACCTAGACCTATGGGCAAATTCTCTAGAGCAATATCAATCGATGTTAAATAGCTTCTTTTCGATGTACACGAACTTTTTCATGCCGACAGGTAGTAAAGAAGATGATGAAGACGCTAGATGATCCTGCAGGTTAGCTTGCAATCATATAAAGAAACGACTATTGAGGAGGATGTAATTATGCTAATGCCGTCTAAAGAAAGTGGAGCTAAAGTCTTTAATATGGTTTGGGAGAATACTGAGAATGGAATGGAAAGCTTCTTTAGCTTTCATAAAGAGTTAGGAAGGTTGTCTTTGGAAACGGTAGAAAAACAAAGGGAGATGTGGGATTCTTCGTTTGTGAAACTTTCTAATTTTGAACAAGAAGTCGAAAAGGTAACAAAGGAAATGATGTTTTCTCTGAAGGAAAATGCTGATGAATCATCAACTGAGGCATTTGGTACTTGGTTTGAAAAAGTAAATGAAATTATAGGACGTATGAAGGATATTCGTGAGACTCCTAGTAAAGCTATGTCAAAGGTACTCGAGGATTCACATCAAAGACTATATGAGGCAGAAAAAAAACTAATCGAAGAACAAGGGAAGATACAAAAAGATACGAAGGAACGGTTAGAAAACTTACTAGTACAAGTGAAAGAATCTCAAAAGCAAATGATTGATAAACTAGCTCTTTAAAAGGAATGAACAACCTGAAATTATAAGTAGGGAGTTGTTTACATGCATTCAGAACTGCTTCGAAAAGCTAATCAAGTAATTGATCGACCATATAGTGAAATTCATGTAGGTGATACCGCTTCTTTTACAAGAGTGATTACAGAACAGGATATTCATGATTTTGCTACGTTAACAGAGGATGTTAATCCAATCCATATTGACGAGAAATTTGCTAAGGAAACGATGTTTAAAGGAAGAATTGCTCATGGTATGTTAACAGCCGGATTTATTTCGACCCTTATTGGAACATTGCTACCTGGAAAAAACGTTGTCTATTTAACGCAGAACTGTAAATTTACAGCACCTGTTAGAATTGGAGATACGTTGAAGATATCTGGTGAAATAGTTGAGAAGCGCCCTGAGAAAAAAATACTTTCTATCCAAACAGATGTTTATAACCAAAATAATGAAAAGGTCATTGAAGGAAATGCTGTTGTCATGAAGATGGAAGTTACTAATTAATTATTGAATGAAAGTAGGAAGGATTTACGTCTTATGCAGAAATGCGTGGGACGTTTTTTTTTTGCTTAGGAAATAAAAAAATACTTAAGCTGTGGATAAGTGAAGATTATTCAAAGAAGGGCAATGGTTCCGCGCACTACGAGTATAGCGCCAAGAAACCCACTTGTCACTATACTTTAAAACATATCACTGGCTTCGCACATAACTTTAAACAAGATGGCTTTGAGGTTTTTTGTTCTTTTGTATAAAGTTTCTGAATTTTGTCTAAGTTAGCTAGTATTCAGAATTTAATAGAGGAGAGAAAAAATGACAACTCGTACGAAAAAACGTTTAATTACCATTGGTAGCTTTGTGCTTGGGTTTGGATTCTTAGGAGCAATGGATGGAGTAATTTTTCACCAAATATTACAGTGGCATAGTGTTGTAATGGAAACTGATCGTTCGGGTCAAATACTAAGCGATGGAATTTTTCATTTTGCAACAACGATTACGTTAGTCATAGGTGGCGTCTTATTATGGCTTGCAGGGAATCCATCAGATCTATCAAGGGGGGGTAGATTACTTGTTGGAGGCTTCCTGATAGGTGGTGGAACATTTAATTTAATTGAGGGCGTTATCAATCACCATATACTTCAAATTCACCGCGTCCGGCCTGATGCTGCTAACCCATTAGCATATGATCTTGCTTTTCTTGCGTCAGGACTTATTTTGCTTATAATTGGTTACCTAATAAGAAGAAGTGGACAAAAAGAATCAGTGTCATTAGGAGCGTAGATAAGGAGGGATTATATGTATCGTATGAAAAGCTTTATGATCATTTTTAGCTTTGTTGCTGTTTTACTTCATTTACACCATGAAAACAGTCATTTCACCTCGGGGCATATGCATGTTGGATATGAAATACCAGAGGAAGTAGTCGTTCCTGTAATAGATGGTGAAATTAGACAAAATGATAAAGGTATGTGGTTTATTATGTTAAATACCAAACATTTTACATTTATGCCTGAAAAGGTAGGACATGAAGATATTGATTATCATGAAGGACATGCTCATTTGTATATTAATAACCAAAAAGTGGATAGTGTGTTTGGTAATTATTACAGCTTAGGCAGACTAGAAGAAGGTACATATGATATTAAAGTTTCACTTAATACACATAACCATAGACCATTTATATATAATGGAAATGAGATTGCTTTTACTGAAAGTATTGAAGTAAAAACTACAAGGTAAATAAAATCAATAATAGACGTTTTAAGCATGCATAATAAGGGTACTTTCATACAAAATAGACAATAGTAAGTTCTGTTTATTGATATGAAGGAGGGCCTATTATGGGGATTTTGGATAAGATAAAGAAAGCACTAGGTGGAAACGAGAATACAAGTGAACAGAAATCTTCAACGACAAATAATCAGCCTGAGACACAACCTGTTCCTACTGATAAAGGTATTATTATACCGATTACAGGAAGGCTATTACCGATTACCGATGTTCCTGATCAAGTGTTCTCTCAAAAGATGATGGGCGATGGCTTTGCAATTGAACCAACAAATGGAACTGTTTTAGCTCCAGTAGCAGGGAAAATTGTACAAGTGTTTCCGACAAAGCATGCTATTGGAATTGAGACATTAGATGGAACTGAGATTTTAATTCACTTTGGGATAGATACGGTCAACTTAAAGGGTGAAGGCTTTGAAACTTTTGTTAAGCAAGATGACCATGTAACACAGGGACAAAAACTTCTTGATGTTAATTTAGATTATGTAAAAGAGAATGCTCCATCAATAATTACACCGATTATCTTTACAAATTTAAAGGAAAACGAAATGGTTCGAATAGAGAAAGAAGGCTCTGTTGAGCGAGGCGATAAAGGATTAATATCAATTCAATCATAAGCTAATAAGTACTCAAGTTGCTAAATATGGTAATTTGAGTGCTTTTTATGTTGAGGAAAGAAAGCAGTAAAACACCATAACTTAGTTCTTTTACGTTTGGTGGTATAATAACAAAGAAGTAAATGAATTAAAGGTGATGTAAAATGGATGAATCAAAAGCAAATGAAATACTTGAAAAGCTCCGTAATGGTGTGGAAAATGAAGTAACAGTAACAAAAGAGGATTTTATGGATTTTAGGTCAGTTCTAATCAAGCAACCAGATAAAACTCACTTTAGAGGAAACGCTCAAAAGGGTGGATTAGTTATTTACACCTATCATGAAACGCCTCTATAAGAGTAGGTACAAGCAACTAATGATGTTCTAATTGTTAGTTGCTTGTAACGTAATATAAAACGATTGTAAGATGTGAACATTATGTATAGTTCTTCAGTGTTTGTTGATATAATCTATAAGCTCATGTATATTAATTCGTGGCTAACTATTATGATTTTTGGGAGTAGGGAATTTATGAATATGATTAATAATGAGCTTTTATTAGAAGCTTATTGGACAGCGATTCAATTAAATTTAGATAAAGAATTTGTATCAATTTTGGAAAAAGAAATTGTGAAAAGAAATATTAAAGATGACATTACTTTTATAAAAAGTGAATTAGTAAAAAATTAATTGTATAAATTTTTAAAAAATTAAAGGAGAAACTCTATTATGTATGGAATAGAGTTATTATGGTAAAGTGTATTTGCACAATAAAGGAAATATATCCTCTATTGTAGCTTACTATAAAAGGGGAATCTCAAACAGATGTTGGAAAAAATGTATAAGCAATTATTATTTGAATTTCGTTATAAACTGGGAAGAGAGTTATCCCAAAAGGAATTAGATTTTATTGCATGGATAAATGAGCGTCAATTTGAAGAAAACTACAAAAGAATGAAAAGTTCATAATAAATAATGTAAAACATGTAGCTAGGGATAATGCTATGTGTTTTTTTGTGCAGTCTACATAGTATATAATGGAATAGAATAGTTAGGTTAGATTTAGAAGAAGGTACATCAAGGAGGCTTTAACGTTGAAAACTTATCGGTTGTATTCTTTACGTTTACTGATTGGCAAAGAGAATGGTGTGCTGCAAAGGGATATCCCTTTGGTTGATGGATTAATCATAAATATGGAGGACAACGGAAAGAAGTGGCTACTTGACGCTGTAATCTCCAGTGATAAGAAATCGGTTTTTGAAGAGATAGAAACAAGTGAAAAATTTATATTAGAAGTCGTAATTACTAGTAAAAATAATCACCCAGCAACAATGGTGGCAAAAGTGAGGAAGCTAACAGAGTTATCTGTAAATGTTAGTGTCTTAATTGATGGTATATTAGTGAATAGAAAAGACGATATTGTTGATTTAGTCTTACAAGGAATGGTCGATGAGAATGTTTCGGGAGAATCTATCGTTCCCGAGCTTGAAAAAGAACCGAAACAAAACATAGAAAAAGAAAGTACACAATAAGTAAATCCCTAAAAAGTATGAACGTATGCTTTTTAGGGATTTTTTATGTCTTTTAATAAAGTGGTAAGTTTTGTATTAGCTTATTGTAGAATAGAACGAAGGAATTCATTCATACTAGTAGTAACTACAAGAAATTATTAAAAGTTGTTGAACTTTCTCAATAATGCTTAATTTGTTACTATCTAGGGGGAGCAGGGATGGAAGAAAAAAAAACAGGGGACCTTGTCTCAATAGCTTCGATTCCACTTATTATGACATTAGGAAATTCAATGTTAATTCCTGTTTTACCTGCTATAGAAAAGGAATTGAATATTTCCTCAGTACAAGTAAGTATGATAATTACTGTCTATTCTATTGTGGCGATTATTCTCATACCAATTGCGGGTTATTTATCAGATCGTTATGGCAGAAAGCCAATAATAATACCGAGTCTTATCATTGCTGGTATCGGTGGGCTTATTAGTGGTATGGCGTCCTGGCAAATAGAAGACCCTTATACGGTGATTATTCTTGGACGTGTCCTACAAGGTATTGGGGCTGCGGGAGCTTCACCAATTGTAATGCCTTTAGTTGGCGATATTTTTACGAAAGAAGCAGATGTAAGTAAAGGTTTAGGGATTATTGAAACATCTAATACATTTGGGAAAGTGTTAAGCCCTATTCTCGGTGCAGCACTTGCAGCAATTGTATGGTTTATGCCATTTTTTGCTTTTCCAGTATTTTGTGTCATTTCAATCATTATGATGATGTTTTTAGTAAAAACACCTAAAAAAACGGATAAACCTTTAGCCTTAAAAGATTTTCTTCACAGTATTAAAAATATATTTACGAACGAAGGACGTTGGCTATATGCAGTATTTGCTATAGGCTGTATTTGTATGTTTGTTATATTTGGTGTTCTTTTCTACTTATCGACGATGCTCGAGGAACAATACGGAATTGATGGCATTAAAAAAGGGATTATCCTTGCGATTCCACTGGCTGCTTTATGCTTATCATCCTATGTAACAGGGAAAGGAATTGGAGAAGAAAAGCTTAAAATGAAGTGGATGACAGTATTAGGTCTAGCATTATTAACAGCGTCAATTTTCTCCATTTCATTTTCAAAGGATATTTATTTACTCCTTACTGCTTTATTCTCTAGTGGAATAGGAATAGGTATTGTTTTACCTAGCTTAGATGCTCTTGTTACAGAAGGGATTGAGAAGGGCCAGAGAGGTACAATTACATCGATATATAGCAGTATGCGTTTTGTTGGGGTTGCATTAGGACCACCTATTTTCGCTGTCTTAATGAAAACATCACATTCCATTCTGTTTTTGTCTAATACACTTGTTTGTATTGCAGCTTTGCTAATTTCCATTATGGCAATCAAACCGAGTGAAGAGTAAGCGATGGACAACCTGTGTCATTTCTGCATAAAATGGTATATATGACAACTTGGTTGGGAGAGGCAAAGTATGAAAATATATTCTTTTTTAGATTTTCATCAACATCAAGTAGAACTTACTTTTTTAAGTGACATGACATTTGGGGTAGCGGGACATGTGTGGGTTGTATGTCGTTATCATCAGCAATGGTTACTGACATCACATCCAAGGCGTGGATTAGAGTTTCCAGGAGGAAAAATAGAAAAAGATGAAACGTCTGAACAGGCAGCTAGTAGGGAAGTTTATGAAGAAACAGGGGCCATTGTTAAAGAATTAACTTATATAGGACAATATAAAGTAGAAGAAGAAACTAGAACGATAATTAAGAATATTTACTTTGCGACGATTGAAACAATAGAGGAATTGGATAATTATTTTGAAACTAAGGGACCGGTTTTAGTAGATTTTCTTCCATCTGAGCTAAAAGAAGAAGGACGTTTTAGCTTCATTATGAAGGATGATGTTTTATCACGGACGTTAGAGGAATGTAGGAAAAGGCAGTTACTAATTGAAAGATAAATTAGAAGGGAATGTCGTCTCTAGGGACAGTTTGAAGAAAAGAAGCAATGGATTCGCTAGTTGCGCCTGTATATTAGAGAAGAGGACGGGACACAAGTCTTCAATAGAGGGTGCAATGGGCTCCGTTCGCTATGCGCCTTGAAAGGAGAAACCCAGTCCTTTCAAGGCTTTTAAAAGATGTAGCGATGCGAAGCTGGGACAAAAGGTACCTTTTGTTCCAGCTTCTTTTTAATGATGTTTAATAAGCTTTCTTTCAATGAACTCTACACCCTGATACATCAATGTTGCAAGAATTGCAATAACGATTAGACTTAATAAAACTAAGTTGAAGTTAAAGACTTGGAACCCGTAAATAATCATGTATCCTAGTCCTTGTTTTGATACAAGGAATTCACCAACGATTACCCCAACCCAAGATAAGCCAACATTAACTTTTAATGTTGAAATTATCGTAGGGAAGGATGCCGGTAAGATGGCTCCTTTAAACGACTGGACTTTCGTTGAACCGAAAGTTTGCATAACCTTGAGATAGTTTTCATCAACCTCTTTGAAGGATGAATAAACGACAATTGTTGTAATAACTACGGAGATAAGGGCACCCATTGCAATGATAGATGTAAAACCAGGACCTAAACTAACGATTAAGATTGGACCCAGTGCTATTTTTGGCATTGAATTTAGAATAACAAGATAGGGGTCAAGTACCTTTGAAAGGAAGGGGGACCACCAAAGGATAGCGGCAAATATCGTCCCAACCACGGTACCGATAATAAAACCTAATATCGTCTCAAACAAGGTAACACTCGTATGCACCCACAAGCTACCATCTGCAATTTTTTCAATAAATAAAGACCAAATACGAGTAGGCATACTAAATAGCAAAGGATCGAGCCACCGTTGTCTAGAGGCTAGCTCCCATATACTAAAAAAAGATACTAGTATGCTTATTTGGCAAAGGAAGATATAGAATTTTCTTTTTTTCAGTTTCTTTACATAGTCTTGGTGAAGCTTATCGACGTTATTGCTCAATGGTCTCCAGCTCCTTCCAAATTTCTTGAAACAGCTCTGTATATTCTTGACTGTTACGGGTTTCGAAAGGGAGCTGTTTTCGCAATGGCTTTGGTATAGTAAAAATACGATGAATACGACCAGGTCTTGCAGATAACATAATTACCCGGTCGCTCATAGCGATTGCTTCACCAATGTCGTGAGTAACAAGTACAGCTGTTTTGTGTTGTTCCTTTAATGTGTCAGATACGAGGTCTTCAAGCTTTAATTTTGTCTGGTAATCAAGAGCTGAAAATGGTTCGTCTAAGAGCATAACTTTTGGCTGTGTTGCAAGCATTCGAACGAGAGCAACTCGTTGTCTCATTCCTCCAGAAAGCTGAGAAGGGTAGTCTTTCTTTTTATCACCAAGTCCCATTTGCTCAAGAAGAGAAAAAGCATATTCTTTACTTTCGTTAGTTAAAGTACCCTTGATTTTCAATCCTAGTGTAATATTATTTTCAATAGTTAACCATGGGAAAAGATAATCCTGTTGTAACATATAACCAATTGTTGAGCTTCTTTCGCCAACAGACTGTCCGTCGACTGTGACTTTTCCTGTAGTAGGTTCTAGCAAGCCCGCAATAATTGATAGTAACGTTGTTTTCCCGCAGCCACTAGGGCCGAGGATAGAGATAAACTCTCCCTCCTCGATATCTAGTGAAATGTTTTCTAATGCGTTAGTAGCCGACTCTTTTGCTAGGTAAGTTAAGTTCACATTATCAACCGATAAAAAAGTCATCTGCTTCACCACCTATTGAGCTACTCGATTAGCAATGTCTGTATTCACTAAATCAAGATAATCTATACGTTTTGGAAGTTCACCAGAACTCTCCATAATATCCTGTAAATTATACCAAGCTGATTCTTTTAATAAAGGAGATGTTGCGTAGGAACCTTGACTCTTATAGCGTTCAACGACCTGCTCTACGACTTCAATTGATGTGTCATCAAAGAATGGCTGAACTGCTTTGGCAATCTCTTCAATTGAGCTAGCTTCAACCCATTGCTGTGCACGGTATAGAGCTTTAGTAAAGCGTTCGATAACATCTTCATTTTCCTCTATATAACTTTGCTTAGACATGAAAACAGTATAAGGAACTTCACCCGATTCTTCTCCTAAAGAAGCAATGACATGACCGATTCCTTCGTTCTCAAACATCGTTGCTTGTGGTTCAAATAACTGAACATATTCACCTGTTCCAGAAGCGAATGCACTAGGAATGTTTCCAAAGTCGATGTTCTGAATTAAATTTAAATCAGTTTGAGGATTGATGCCTTTTTGGCGTAGCACGTGCTCACCTACCATTTGTGGCATACCACCTTTTCGTTGACCTAGGAATGTACTTCCATTTAAATCATCCCATTCAAAATTATTTACCTGTTCTCTAGCGACTAAGAATGTACCGTCTGTTTGTGTGAGTTGTGCAAAATTTATTGCGGGATCATTTGGTTCCTGAGCATACACATAAATAGAGGTTTCAGCTCCGACTAATGCTATATCAGCTCCACCTGATAGGAGGGTAACCATTGTTTGATCTCCACCCCAAGTAGTTGTTAAATCAATCTCAATTCCTTCTTCTTCAAAGAATCCTTCACCAATCGCGATATATAAAGGAGCATAGAAGATTGAATGTGTTACCTCCGCAAGTCTAACCTTTTCCATATCGTTACTTGAGGATGAACACCCAGCAAGTAAAGAGCCTAAAATTAATAAACTGATCAATGAAAACAATGTAATTTTACGTTTCATTCTACTTTTCTCTCCTTTCAAACCTGTAGATAGGATAGTGTATGAAAGAGAGTAGTAATGTGTGTTTGCCCAGAGGGGGGAGAATTGAAATTCAAAATTATGAGTTATGAGTTATGAATTTGTGCTTTTAAATTTGTGGGAATTTTCTTTTCTCTTGGCAATTTGCAATTCTAAATTTTTCATTAAAAAAAACAGTCTAGGCGGAAAGGAGGCCACTGAAAAAGTCTCTATATTATAAAAAAAAGATATAGTACCTCAAAATTTGAGAGTGCTATATCTTTTTTACTGTATAATTAAATTATCAAATTCGAGTGGGTGGATACATTGATTCAACATCAACAAGTAAATTTAAGTCCTTATATGGCGATTTATGACATAGTCGTACCGAAAGATAATGTTTTGAGAAAAATAAATGACTTAGTCGATTTTTCTTTTGTATATGAAGAATTAGTAGATAAATATTGCCTTGATAATGGGCGTAATGCGATCCATCCTATTCGCATGTTCAAATACTTATTATTAAAATGTATCCACAACGTATCCGATGTTGATATTGTCGAACGCTCAAAATATGATATGTCATTCAAATATTTTTTAGATATGGCGCCAGAAGATCCAGTTATTGAGCCAAGTTCCTTAACGAAGTTTCGAAAACTGCGATTAAAGGATGTAAATTTATTAGACATGCTAATCAATAAAACGGTTGAGATCGCAATCGAAAAAGAAATTATAAAAAGCAAATCTATTATTGTAGATGCTACCCATACCCAGTCTCGTTACAATCAAAAATCAGCCAAAGAAGTGCTGGTTGATCGGTCTAAAAACCTAAGAAAGACGATTTATCAAGTAGATGAAACAATGAAAAGTAAATTTCCAACCAAGACAACATCAGATGTATTAGAAGATCAAATTGAATACTGTGAAAAGCTGATTAAAGTCATTGAAAAAGAAGAGGTTATTTGTGAATTCCCCAAAGTAAAAGAAAAATTAAACCTGCTTAAAGAAACTGTGGCTGATGATATTGAACATCTACAATTATCCAAAGATGAAGACGCAAAAACAGGACATAAAACAGTGGACTCCTCATTCTTTGGTTACAAAACACACATAGCCTTAAGCGAAGAAAGAATTATTACTGCGGCTGTTGTTACAACTGGAGAAAAGAATGACGGAAAGCAATTAGAAACCTTAATTGAAAAAAGTATGGAAGCTGGTATGGAAGTTGATACTGTGATTGGTGATGCCGCCTATTCAGAAAAAGGGAATATTGAATATACAAAAACAAACGAAATGAAGTTAATAGCTAAACTCAACCCTGTTGTCACACAAGGTAACCGAAAAAAAGAAGACGAATTTGAGTTTAATAAAGATGCTAGTATGTATGTTTGTAAGGCTGGACATATGGCTATTAGGAAAGCACGAACTGGAAAAAAAGGTGTAGCCACAAATCAAACACACACATATTACTTTAATGTAGAAAAATGTAAGGTATGTCCTATAAAAGAAGGATGTTATAAAGATGGAGCTAAAAGTAAGACTTATTCTGTGAGCATTAAATCGAATATACACAAAGAACAAATAGCCTTTCAAGAAAGCGATTATTTTAAAGAAAAATCAAAAGAAAGATATAAAATTGAAGCAAAAAACAGTGAATTAAAACACCGACACGGGTATGATGTAGCATCATCTTCGGGTCTTATTGGCATGGAACTACAAGGAGCTATGTCGATATTTACAGTTAATTTGAAAAGGATTTTGAAGTTAATAGGTTAACTAAATGAAAAATTTAGCTCTACATAAAATAAAAAAGAGACGAATACACCCATTTAATGGATATAATTTCGTCTCTTTTTTATTTCTCATTCTTTCGTCTCAAAAAACGGAAGTTTTTCAGTGGCCTCGGCGGAAAGCCTTGACTGTTTTTTTATTATACTAGTGGACCTGCGTTTCTAATTTCATCAGGTGCATCGAATTTTTTGAAGTTTTCTTTGAATTGTCCTGCTAGTTCTTTTGCTTTTGCGTCATACTCCTCAGGGTTATCCCAAGTTTGTTTTGGTTGAAGTACTTCATCAGGTACTCCTGGGCAATGAACTGGTACGTGTAATCCAAAAATATCATCTACAATCGTTTCAGCTGAGTTTAGCTCACCCTGTAGAGCAGCTTGAATCATTGCACGTGTGTATGGAAGGTTCATACGTTTTCCAACACCATACGGTCCACCAGACCAACCTGTGTTAACTAGGAATACTTGAGAATCGTGTTGTGTAATTTTCTCACCTAGCATTTCTGCATAACGACGTGCAGGAAGAGGTAAGAAAGGTGCTCCAAAACAAGTTGAGAATGTTGCTTCTGGAGATGTAATACCACGCTCAGTACCTGCTAATTTACTTGTGTATCCAGATAAGAAGTGGTACATAGCTTGCTCTTTTGTTAATTTACTGATTGGAGGTAATACGCCAAATGCATCAGCAGTTAAAAAGATAATTGTATTTGGGTGACCTGCAACACTTGGAATTAATGAGTTTGGAATCGCATCAAGAGAGTATGCTACACGAGTGTTTTCCGTTAGTGTTGTATCATCATAATCTGGAACTGCTGTTTTATCATCAAGAACAACGTTTTCTAATACTGACCCAAAACGAATCGCATTCCAAATTTCTGGCTCTTTTTCAGCAGATAGGTTGATACATTTCGCATAACATCCACCTTCGATATTGAAAACGCCGTTGTTTGACCAACCGTGCTCGTCATCACCAAGAAGGTGTCTGTTAGGATCAGCAGATAAAGTTGTTTTTCCTGTTCCTGAAAGACCGAAGAATAATGCTACATCTCCTTCTTTTCCAGCGTTAGCCGAACAGTGCATAGAAAGAACATCTTGCTCAGGTAGAAGGAAGTTCATAACTGAGAAGATAGACTTTTTCATTTCTCCAGCATATTCAGTTCCACCAATTAGAACGATTCTTTCTTCAAAAGAAACCATGATAAATGTTTCAGAACGAGTACCATCTACAGCAGGGTCTGCTTTAAAATTAGGTGCATAGATAACTGAGAAATCTGTATTGTGTGTTTTTAATTCTTCTTCAGTTGGACGAATGAATAATTGACCAGCGAAAAGGTTATGCCATGCAAATTCATTAATTACTTGAATTGATAAACGGTAATTAGGGTCAGCACCTGCAAAGGCACGAGAAACAAATAACTCTTCTCTGTTACCTAGGTAGTTAATAACTTTATGATATAGGTTTGTGAATACCTCTTTTTCGATCGGTTGGTTCACGTCGCCCCAATCAATTTTGTCTTTAATAGAGTCTTCCATTACAATATATTTATCTTTAGGAGAACGTCCTGTATATGTTCCTGTTGATACACTAAGGGCACCCGTTGCTGTAAGTGTACCTTCTTCTCTCATTAGTGATTTCTCAACTAATTTTGAAGCTGGAAGATCTAAAAGAACATTATCTCCTTTTAAAATTTGCTCTAATTCGGTTGCAAAACTAACTGTACTCATGGCAACAAAACCCTTTCTTCAAAAATTTTCTTTTATTATTTATAGATTATTAGATAGTATGAATGAATTTCTTAATGGAATTAGTATAACACATTATATTAAATAGTCTATACTAATATTTGAATTTATGTGACTAACTCTTAAATATTGAGAAAAGAGTGTAGACAACGCTCAGATTAAGTCTACTAAAGGTTGTTCAAAAAGTCTTGTTCTTTTAATTATGAAATTTGATAAATAAGTAATGCAACTTTTATTAACGATATGAAACTTTCATTCTAAAAATTGAGTGGTACCGTGTGTCTTCCTATAAAGAAGATATATGATAAGACTAAGTAAAAAGTATGTATATAATAAGGAAGAAACTGGTGTGCCTGACGTATCAATGTATGATATTGCTACGGTTTCAGCAGTAGTTTCAGCGTTAGTGACTGTGTTTGGAAACGCCTTTAATATCCCTAAAAAATATTAACTTAAATTAATCGGTAGCACTAGGAGTTAGCAATCCAATTGCACATCCTAAAACTACAAAGATGTCAACTAGTAAAGGTTGACATCTTTGTTTAACTACGTTATGATATGTCGCGAACGGATACTCTTATCCCGAGTTGGTGGAGGGACAGGCCCTATGAAACCCAGCAACCTACATCTAGATATAGATGGTAAGGTGCTAACCTGCAAGACATTTGTCTTGACCGATAAGAGGCGAAAGGTGACTATATTACCCTTTTTCTCAATATGGAAAAGGGTTTTTTCGCGAATAAGGGGAGATTTAGGTTCCCTAGCGCATAAAGAGGGCTGATATTAGATAACACTTTAGATAAGTGATCCTTATTCCTGTTTTCTTTATGATACACATCTGCCAGGTTTACTCACAATTTTTTAGTGGGAATGAGTGCCGTATCAAATTTTCGTACATCCTATATAATGAAAATAATAGGACTGTGCAAAGGAGGGTACAAATTAATGGAAAAGAAAAGAAGTCGACGTTTATTTACATCAGAGTCAGTAACTGAGGGTCACCCGGATAAAATTTGTGACCAAATTTCAGATGCGATACTTGATGAAATTTTGAGAAATGACCCGAATGCTCGTGTTGCTTGTGAAACATCTGTAACTACAGGACTTGTTCTTGTTGCTGGTGAGATTACAACGAGTACATATGTGGACATCCCGAAAATCGTACGTGAAACAGTAAAGGATATTGGCTATACACGTGCAAAGTATGGATTTGATTCAGAGACTTGTGCGGTATTAACGTCAATTGATGAGCAATCAGCTGATATTGCACAAGGTGTTGATAAAGCATTAGAAGCGCGTGAAGGACAAATGTCAGACGAAGAAATAGATGCTATCGGTGCAGGTGATCAGGGGTTAATGTTTGGTTATGCAAATAATGAAACAGATGAGTTAATGCCGTTACCGATTTCATTAGCACACAAAATCTCCCGTCGTTTAGCCGAGGTACGTAAAGAGGATATTCTTCCGTATCTTCGCCCTGATGGAAAAACGCAAGTGACTGTTGAATACGATGAAGACGGGGAGCCTGTTCGTGTAGAAACAATCGTTGTTTCTACACAACATCATCCAGAAATCTCATTAGAGCAGATTCAACGTAATATTAAAGAACATGTAATTCATCCTGTTGTTCCTTCTCATTTAATTGACGAGAACACAAAATACTTTATTAATCCAACTGGTCGTTTTGTTATCGGTGGACCTCAAGGGGATGCTGGTCTAACAGGACGTAAAATTATTGTTGATACGTATGGCGGTTATGCTCGTCATGGCGGCGGTGCATTCTCTGGTAAGGATCCTACAAAAGTGGACCGCTCAGCAGCGTATGCAGCACGTTATGTAGCGAAAAACATCGTTGCAGCTGGACTGGCAGATAAGTGTGAAGTACAGCTTGCGTATGCTATTGGTGTAGCGCAACCAGTATCAATTTCAATTGATACATTTGAAACAGGAAAGGTTTCTGAGGAAGTATTAGTAGAAGTTGTTCGTAATAACTTTGACTTACGTCCCGCAGGAATCATTAAAATGCTAGACTTACGGCGTCCGATTTACAAGCAAACAGCAGCATACGGACACTTTGGTCGAACTGATGTTGAACTTCCATGGGAACAAACAGATAAAGCAAAAGCATTGAGAGAGCAAGCGCTATCTTAAGAACGAAAAAGAATCCTACCATAGTGCCGGTAGGATTCTTTTTCGTTCAATTATGAATGATGAGTTATGAGTTATAAATTGCAAATTTAGAATTGCAAATTAATATGGCAATTCAAGCACAATTAAAGTGAGTAGGGAATGAAGCCAAAAAATAAAAGCTTGGCTAAATAAGTCAGCCAAGCTTTAAGAATTCCAATTTGCCATTAGCAATTAGCAATTCGAATTTTGCCATTTAATTCATAACTCATAACTCATAATTATTTCTTCTGAAGGCTCTTATACCACTGCCCCTTCTCCACATATTCTCGTCTGATTCTTGCCATGTCTTTTCGGTCTTCGTCGTTTAATTCTCTAACGACTTTGGCAGGTCTTCCGAAGGCAAGGGAGTTTGGTGGAATTTTCTTACCTTGTGGTACTAGACTTCCTGCTCCGATAAAGGCTCCTTCACCAACTTCTGCTCCGTCTAATACGATAGAGCCCATACCAATGAGACTATTTTTCTTTAGAGTACAGCTATGTAGGATTACTTGATGTCCGACAGTGACGTCGTCTTCGATGATCATCGAACATCGTGGGCTTTGATGAACGATTGAGTTATCTTGAATATTTACGCGGTCTCCTATTATTGTTGGGGATACATCTCCACGAATCACAGTGTTGAACCACACGCTCGACTCTTCGCCAATGGTGACATCTCCTGTTACAGTAGCGTAATCAGCAATAAAGGCACTTTCTGCAATGACAGGTGTCTTTCCTCCGTAAGGGTAAATCATGTTAGTCACAATCCTTTCTAATTGGTCAGTATTATTTTGAGCTAACCTTATACAAATTTGATATAGTTTCGCATAAAATAGGGGTAAAGAGTTTGGATTAAAGGGTACGTTTATCATGGATGAGTAAACTAGTGTAGGAAAAGTATTTCCACTACTGTTATAGTAAGTGTAACAAAATTTAGAAACGATGAGTAGCTAGATTCGACATAGATTAGGGGGAAAACAACAATGCAAACATGGTCGTGTAGTAATCCGAAAGCAACAATGATTATTGTACATGGAGCAGGAGAGCATCATCGCCGTTATGAATGGTTAGCGGAGCAATGGAATAGACAAGGTGTAGAAGTGATTATGGGTGATTTACCTGGACAAGGTAAGACAAGGGGAAAAAGGGGACATATACAGTCTTTTAAGCAATATATTGATACCGTTTATAGTTGGTATCAGGAGGCTGAGAAGTCTAATCTTCCTATCTTTATTCTTGGTCATAGTATGGGTGGTCTCGTAGTTATTAGAACAATAATCGAGAAGAAGTTAACTAATGTAAGTGGCGTTATTTTATCCTCTCCTTGTTTAGGGTTGGCGAAACCACCGTCAAAGTTTGTGTCCATTGCATCAAAGGCTTTTAATTATGTTGCTCCAAGCTTTAGTGCGCCATCGAATATTCGTTCACAAAATACAACGAGAAATGAAGAGGTTCGAGAACAATATTCAACAGATGAGTTAAGGGTCCGAAAGGTTTCTATTCGTTGGTATCAAGAATTACTAAAGGCTATTAGAATTAGTCATAGGGAAACAGATAAATGGAATTCAAACCTGCCATTATTAGTGCTGCAAGCAGGAGATGAACTAGTTACAGATAAAAATGCGGCAAAGCAATGGTTTAATACAATTGAATCACATGAAAAAATTTATAAAGAATGGTCAGGGCTATATCATGAGCTGTTTAATGAACCTGAGAGGAACGATGTTTTTACTTATGCAAAAGGGTTCGTTCAACAAAAGCTGTAAGGAGGATTAGAGATTGGGAGTTCCTACTCAACCGTGGACATTGATGTTCAGTGTATACAAAAAAGTCATTCCAAAGGTACATCATTATTTAGATAGTTGGAAGGAAAAGGCTAGTCAAATTCCAAATGAAGAATTAAGAACACAAGCGCTAGATAGCATAGAGAAGAAAACCTTTCATTGTGAAGGTGGGGGAATCTATGGATTACTTGGTGAGGAGAACATCGACCAGGTCATTCGCTTCATAGTTGCATACCAAACGATTAGTGACTATTTAGATAACCTTTGTGATCGGAGCACGTCGCTTGATCCCGTTGATTTTAGAGCATTACATGAATCGTTGCTTCACGCATTAACCCCAGGAGCAGAACCGGCTAATTATTACCGGTATCGTGAGGAACAAGACGATGCCGGCTATTTACAATCTCTCGTACGTACATGCCAGGAAGTATTAGAGAGCCTTCCTGCTTATGAAATAATATCTGAGGGGCTTCATGAACTAGCAGGTTATTATTGTGATTTACAAGTGTATAAGCATGTAAAAAAAGAAGACCGTGTACCGCTACTTGAAGAGTGGTTTGAAAAGCATAAAGAAAGCGTACCTGAAATGTCATGGTATGAGTTTTCTGCTTGTGCAGGTTCTACATTAGGTGTTTTTTGCCTAGTTGCTTATGCAACGGATAAGGGATTGTCTTTAGACACAGCAAAAAGGGTAAAAGAGGGATATTTTCCGTGGGTTCAAGGATTACATATTTTATTAGACTATTTCATAGATCAAGAGGAAGACCGCATTGGTGGAGATTTAAACTTTTGTTTTTATTATGAAAGTGAAGATGAAATGATTCGACGTTTTCGTCATTTTGCAAAACAGGCAGAAGAAAGCATTGAAAAATTACCTAATCAAAAGTTTCATTATCTTATAAATAGAGGACTAACAGCTATTTATTTGGCAGACGAAAAAGTTCAGAAACAAAAGAGAGTGAAGGAAACCGCAAAGAAAATGATTCGGTTTGGCGGTGTACCGACTATTTTCTTCTACTTAAATAGTTGGATATTTCGAAGGTTATAGAATATAGCTCTGTGCAATTTATAATTTGCAATACTAAATTGATTTTTACTTATATCTAGACAGACTATTGGTGAGTAAGCTGAAAAAATCAGCCTTTCACTTTTTCAGCTTACTTCTATCGGTGGTCTGCCTTTTCTTTATTTTTATATCCATCTACAACTATATCAAGTTTACCTGTATCTGGACAAATGACTAGACCGTGTACGGGAATGTTATTTGGAAGAAGTGGGTGCTCTTTGACCATAAGTACACTATGTTCAACACTTTCTTCTACCTGTGTAAACCCTGTTAACCAGCTATTTATATCTAGCCCTGTAAATTCTAAAGTGTGAATAGTTTCATCGGATATTCCTTTTTCTTTTACTTTTTTTAGTACTGAATCAGGCTTTAATCCAGCCATTCCGCACTCGTGATGACCGACAATACAGACTTCTTCTGCCTTTAATTCATAGATAGCTATAATAATACTTCTCATTACACTGCCGAAAGGATGAGTAATGACTGCCCCAGCATTTTTGATGACCTTTGCATCTCCGTTACGTAAATTCATTGCTTGAGGGAGAAGTGTTGTTAGGCGAGTATCCATACAAGTCAGGACAACTAGCTTTTTATTAGGGTATTTTGTTGTTCGATAAGGCTCATATTTTTTCTCATTAACAAATGATTTATTATATTCCAATATTGAATCGATAATGGACAAGAAATCTCCCCCTATTGGTGTCTATACCAATAGTTTCATAGAAGTCAAAAGTGATGTCAAGGAAAATATTACCTCTTTTCGATTGCTACAATAAATGGAGGATTGTTCGTTTGATTTGTAAATTTATACTGAAGAACGTGTGCTTCCTTCTGGTCTATATTATTGACGTAATCAAGAACTACATCTCGTTCTAGCTTTCCTTCATCATGACCATGATAAATAACTAGAATAATCAAACCTTCTTTTGGCATATGTTCAAATAGTTGATTGATGGCAGACAGCGTTGTTGTCGGTTGAGTAACTATTGTTTTATCGCTTCCAGGTAAATAGCCAAGATTGAAAATAGATCCTTTTATTCTTTTTAAATCGTCTTCGGGAATTGATTGTGATAGTTCTTCATGACCTTTGCAAAATAACGTAACTTGTCCATCTAACTCTTGTTCTTCTAGTCTTTTTTTTGTTGCTACTATAGCTGTTTCTTGAACGTCAAAGCTGTAGACATGGCCTTCTTTACCGGTGAGAGTAGCTAAGAAAGCAGTGTCGTGACCGTTGCCTGCTGTACAATCAACTGCAATATCACCAGGGCCTACAGATTTTTCAAGTAAGAAGCGTGCGAAAGGAAGAATGCCTAATAGCTTCATTTGTTTATCACACCTACTTGTTTATAATGTTTCCCTTGCCATGAATTACGGCGGACAAGTTCTGCTTCAATTCCGTTAAGAGAGTCCCATTTTTTTAAGCTCCACATAGGGCCTATCATTAAATCGGCAGGTCCATCACCAGTTAAGCGATGAATAATTATGTCAGGTGGTAAAATTTCTAACTGGTCGACAACAAGATTAATGTAAGTTTCTATATCTAAGAACTCAAGCAGGCCTTTTTCATACTGCTTTACCATTGGAGTTTTCTTCATTAAATGCAATAGATGAATTTTAATTCCTTGAACATCTAGTTTTGCTACTTCCTTCGCAGTTTCTAACATCATTTCTGGAGTTTCTAACGGTAAGCCGTTGATAATATGAGAGCAAACGCGGATGCCATGCTTTCTTAATTTGTTTACTCCATCAATATAACACTGAAAATCATGAGCGCGGTTAATGAGGTCTGCAGTTTGTTGATGGACAGTTTGAAGACCTAATTCGACCCATAGATACGTACGTTTATTCAGTTCTGCTAAATATTCAACAACATCATCAGGAAGACAGTCAGGACGTGTAGCAATCGATAGTCCAACAACACCATCTTGCTCTAAAATAAGCTCATACATTTCCTTTAGCTCTTCTACTGGTGCATACGTATTACTGTAAGCTTGAAAATAGCCAATATATTTTCCGGTTTTCCATTTTTTGTGCATTCTTTCTTTAATCGTATGGAATTGAGTAATTAAATCATCTCTTCGATCCCCGGCAAAATCTCCAGAGCCTCTTTCACTACAAAATGTACAACCTCCACTTGCGACATTCCCATCCCGGTTTGGACAGTCAAATCCTCCATCAAGTGGAATCTTAAATACCTTCTCACCGAATTGCTGGCGTAAGTGGTAATTCCAAGAGTGGTAACGCTTTTCACCGAAGAGAAGAGGTGTTAAATTCTCTTGATTACTCATGTAAATCTCCCTTTCCAGAAAGCTTATTTATGATTTTTAATAATGTTAGCGACGTTTGATATTGCAGTATCTATTTCATTTTTTCCTATGTGATAGTGCGTTGTAAATCGGATAGTGTAAGGTCCAAAGGCGACAGCTAGAATGCCATTTTCCTTTAGCTCAGATAGAAACTGTTCTGCTGTTAGAGTAGTTTGTTCTACATTAACTAGAACAATATTTGTTTCTACTTTGTTTTCAATTGATAAACCATCAATATTAGCAAAACCGTTTGCTAGCCTTTGTGCATTTTCATGGTCCTCAGATAAACGGTCAACCATTGTTGTTAAAGCAATAAGACCAGGTGCAGCAAGTACTCCAGCTTGGCGCCAGCCACCACCTAATCGTTTTCTCCATTTACGAGCTTTTTCAATAAAAGCATTACTTCCAGCTAGTAGTGAACCAACAGGTGCTGCAAGTCCCTTTGATAAACAGACTTGAACTGTATCAGTATAATCTGCAAAAGCTGAAATTGGCTGGTTGCAAGCAACTGCGGCATTAAATAGTCTAGCTCCATCCAAGTGTAGAGGGACTTGATGTTCAACGGCTACTTGATACATAGCTTCCATCGATGAAAGAGGAACAACTGCCCCACCACCACGATTATGGGTATTTTCGATACAAATTAATCCTGTCTCAGGGAAGTGAATGTCATTTGGTCGAATCATTTCTTTTAATTTTATCGGATCTATAGCGCCTCTATTTCCTTTAATTGTGCGTGGTTGCACACCAGCTAAAGCAGAAATGGCTGCACCTTCGTAATAAACAATATGAGCATCTTCATCTATAATAATTTCTTGTCCAGGGTCGCAGTGAGCTAGAACAGCTAATTGATTCCCTTGTGTTCCACTTGTTACAAATAAAGCAGATTCTTTTCCTAACAACTGTGCTGCTGTTTCTTCAAGCTTTATTATTGTTGGGTCTTCGCGGTAAACATCATCACCAACCTCAGCAGAAAACATTGCCTGTCTCATTTCAGTTGTCGGTTTAGTTACTGTATCACTTCGTAAATCGATAATCGTCATAATTACCACACCTCTCTATGTTTCTATGCTTGTATAATCCTATCACAGATAAGGGAAATTTCGAATTATGAATTAAGAATTATCAATGGTAAAAAAAGCGGAATTTAGAATTTCGAATTGCTAATTAAAACCAATACTTTATGTTGAAAGCCTGGGCGGGGAAGCGATTTCTAAATGTAAGGTTGAAAAATGTTGTGGCTGTACCACCATTTACCATTTACCATTTACCATTTGCCATTTGCAATTCGCAATTCATCATTAAAAAACTATGGTAGAAAAATAGTTTGCTAATTGTTTTTGTATCGATTACTATTTTGTTTAGAGAGACGAAATAAGGAGAGTCGTGCTATGCCAAAAGCATTGTGGTTATTAATTATTGGTATGATCATGAATGTCACGGGGATATCCTTTATTTGGCCGATGAATACGATTTATCTTCATCAGCACCTTGGTCAGCCTTTGACGGTTGCTGGCTTGGTGTTAATGGCGAATGCGGGAGCCGGTGTGATAGGGAATTTAGTTGGTGGAACACTTTTTGACCGTATAGGTGGTTATAAAACAATGATTATCGGCATTTGCATCACTGTAGCAAGTGCTTTTATATTGGCCTTTTATCATTCATTTCTTTATTATATTGTGTTATTAGTAGGGATTGGATTAGGTTCAGGAATTACATTTCCAGCGATTTATGCATTAGCTGGTTCGGTTTGGCCAGAAGGAGGAAGAAAGGCATTTAATGCAATGTATGTGGCACAAAATGTAGGAGTAGCCTTAGGGACAGCTCTTGCTGGGATTGTCGCTTCATTCCGTTTTGATTATATCTTTTTTGCAAATGGAATTATGTATATTCTTTTTCTTTTTCTTGTGATATTTGGATTTCGTAAGATGGGGGCTTCAGCTAGTAATCAGGGAGCAACAACGAATGTCTTTGAACAGTCAGACGTTCTTAAATATAGAAAGAGATTTATTGCCTTGTTAATTATGTGTGTAGGGTATTTGGTATGCTGGATTGGCTATGTTCAATGGCAATCTACTATTTCTGTCCATACACAAAATCTAGGAATTACGCTAAGTCAATATAGTATTTTATGGACGATAAATGGTGCGATGATTGTTCTAGCTCAGCCGATAATTGCATTTTTTATAAGAAAATGGGTTCATACATTAAAGGCACAAATCATGACGGGCTTGGGAATATTCATTTGCTCATTTTATATTGTAGCGCAGGCAGAAACCTTCACCATTTTTATTGTAGCAATGGTCGTGTTAACAATTGGAGAAATGTTTGTCTGGCCAGCAATTCCGACGATTGCTCATCAGCTTGCACCCGAAGGTAAAGCAGGCTTTTATCAAGGGATTGTCAATAGTGTCGCTACTGGTGGAAGAATGATTGGACCATTTTTAGGTGGGGTACTAGCTGACCTTTATGGAATGTCTATTCTTTTCTATTTCTTAATGGGCTTTTTCCTAATTGCTTTTATTACGACAGCTACTTATGACCGAATTCTTAAAAATAATACAGAATCTGGCGATGAGAGGGTTATGCAGACGTAGGTGGTAAATTAATTTTCTTATCGTGAAGCTGTATTGGCTTCGTTTTTACGTTGAGCGCTTGCTATGAGAAAACAACGAGGGCGCTGAAGAAGTCCAAAGTAGTCGATTCAATAAGTAGTAATGGCTTCGCACGTTGCACGCCTACTATGAGACAACCAACTCATAGCAGGCTTTTGAAAAGAGGCAACGGCTTCGCACATTACTTAAAGCCCACTTAAAAAGTGAAAACCACACTTTTTAGTTTATTTAGAATATCTTGCTACTTTTTTGACTAAAATGTTAGAAACGTTCTTGACTTTGATTCGACATATTCATACAATGGTGAAGAGTATTTTATGAATATTCATGATTTCCTACATAACCTTACTAAAACAGTGAAGAGGAGTAGTAGCAGATAATCTTGAAATTAGAGAATTGACGGATGGTGCAAGTCAATCAATGATGTTTGTGAACTCGCCTTGGAGTTGCAACAGTGAATATAAGTAGCTGTTGACGTTTTCCGCGTTAAGGATCTTAAGTGAGCGTACACTCAACACGTGCGCTAATTTGGGTGGTACCGCGGGAATTAACATTGTGTTCAACCTCTCGTCCCTAACGATAACGCTAGGGGTGGGAGGTTTTTTATAATTTTGAATGCCGAATTCTGAATTACGAATTTAAAATTCATAACTCATAACTAATAACTCATAATTGATTTTATAAACTGGAGGGAAACACATGTCATTTTCACATTTAGATATTGAAAAAAAGTGGCAGCAGTATTGGGAGGAAAACAAGACCTTTAAAACTGAAGAAGAAGGGGATAAGCCAAAATTTTATGCCCTTGATATGTTCCCGTATCCATCAGGAGCTGGTTTACATGTTGGTCACCCTGAAGGCTATACTGCTACAGATATTTTATCACGTATGAAACGTATGCAAGGATATAATGTTCTTCATCCAATGGGATGGGATGCATTTGGTTTGCCTGCTGAGCAATTTGCGTTAGACACAGGAAAGCATCCGAATGAATTTACACAAACGAATATTGATAACTTCCGTCGTCAAATTAAAGCATTAGGGTTCTCATATGATTGGGATCGTGAAGTGAATACAACGGATACTAATTATTATAAATGGACACAATGGATTTTCTTACAGCTGTACAATAAAGGATTAGCCTATGTTGATGAGGTAGCAGTAAACTGGTGTCCAGCTCTTGGAACGGTACTTGCTAATGAAGAGGTTATTGATGGAAAAAGTGAACGTGGTGGACATCCTGTAGAGCGCCGTCCAATGAAGCAATGGATGCTAAGGATTACTGCATATGCAGATCGTTTATTAGAAGATTTAGAAGAACTTGATTGGCCAGAAAGCATTAAAGATATGCAAAGAAACTGGATTGGACGTTCTGAAGGGGCTGAAGTAACGTTTAGTCTTGATGGTTATAAAGAGACAGTGACAGTTTTCACTACTAGACCAGATACACTATTTGGTGCTACATATATGGTTCTTGCACCTGAACATAAATTTGTTGAATCAATCACAACGTCTGAGCAAAAAGAGGCAGTGGCTGCTTATCAAGAAAAAGTAGCGACGAAGAGTGATTTAGAAAGAACGGAATTATCGAAAGAAAAAACAGGTGTGTTCACAGGGGCATATGCAATTAATCCAGTTAATGGTGAAAAGTTACCAATTTGGATTGCCGATTATGTTTTAGTAAGCTACGGAACTGGTGCAATTATGGCAGTTCCTGCACATGACGAGCGTGACTATGAGTTTGCGAAAGCATTTGATTTACCGATTAAAGAGGTAGTTTCAGGTGGAAGTGTAGAAGAAGAAGCTTACACTGGCGATGGTGAGCTAGTGAATTCTGACTTCTTAAATGGTTTAAACAAAGGACAAGCTATTGCCAAAATGATTGAGTGGCTAGAGCAGAATGAAAAAGGGAAGAAGCAAATTACGTACCGTTTACGTGACTGGTTATTCAGCCGTCAGCGTTATTGGGGTGAGCCGATTCCAATTATCCATTATGAAGATGGAACAATGGAGCCTGTAGCAGAAGAAGATCTACCTTTAATTCTTCCTGAGATGCAGGAAATCCGTCCATCAGGCACAGGAGAATCCCCTTTAGCAAATGCGAAAGATTGGTTAGAAGTTGTTGATCCGAAAACAGGAAGAAAAGGACGTCGTGAAACGAATACTATGCCACAGTGGGCTGGTAGCTGCTGGTACTATTTACGCTATATTGACCCGAACAATGACAAGGCACTTGCAGATCCTGAATTAATCAAGCGCTGGTTACCTGTGGATATCTACATTGGTGGAGCAGAGCATGCGGTATTACACTTGCTATACGCACGTTTTTGGCACAAGGTTCTTTACGATTTAGGTGTTGTACCAACGAAAGAGCCATTCCAACGTCTATTTAATCAAGGGATGATTCTCGGTGAGAACAATGAGAAGATGAGTAAATCAAAAGGAAACGTAGTAAATCCTGATGATATCGTTTCAAGTCATGGTGCAGATACGCTACGCCTTTATGAAATGTTCATGGGACCATTAGATGCTTCTATTGCTTGGTCAGAAAATGGCTTAGATGGAGCACGTCGTTTCTTAGATCGTGTTTGGCGTTTATTCATTAACGAAGAAACTGGAGAGCTTAAAGACTCAGTTCAGGATGTACAAGAAGATACATTAGCTCGTGTGTACCATCAGACAGTTAAAAAGGTTAGTGATGATTACGAAGGATACAGATTCAATGTTGGTATTTCTCAATTGATGGTATTTATAAACGAAGCTTATAAGCAAGAGACACTACCAAAGGAATATGTTGAGGGCTTTGTGAAGCTATTATCTCCAGTTGCGCCACACGTAGCTGAAGAGCTATGGAACAAGCTTGGTCACGCATCAACGTTAGCATATGAAGCTTGGCCTACGTTTGATGAAACATTCCTTGTGGAAAACGAGGTTGAAATTGTAGTCCAAATTAACGGTAAGGTTCGAGCAAAAATTGTGATTCCAACAGATGCAACTAAAGAGCAAATGGAAGAAATCGCACTAGCAGATGACCGTATTAAAGAAGAAATTGAAGGAAAAACGATACGTAAAGTCATTGCTGTACCAGGTAAGCTGGTGAATATTGTCGCAAATTAAGTGAAAGTCATTTAGATTTCGACAAAATAAGTAAGAGCAAATGGTTATTCACAGAATTGTGAGACCATTTGCTCTTTTTTTGCACTTGAGTTGTGGGTAAGTGCCACTTTTGTGAATAACTTTGTGTATAACTTGTTTCACTATCCACAGTAATGAGAAAACCTTGTCGGAATCTAAGAAAAACGTTAAGAAAATGTCAGATAAGTTGTGTACAAACTTATCCACAAATGTGATTAACATTGTGAATAAGTGGATAACCCTGTGACTAACTTTATAATTTACTTATTTAAATAAGGTAGCAGCGGATAATCCAGCGGTATAGCCTGTTGAAAATGCTACTGTAATATTATATCCTCCAGTATAGCCGTGGATATCTAATACTTCTCCACAGAAGAAGAGTCCTTGTTTCTTTTTTGAATGCATCGTTTTCGGTTCAATTTCTTTAACTGAAACTCCTCCCCCTGTGACGAATGCTTGATCGAGTGAAAGGGTACCGTTTACAGAAAAAGAAAATTGTTTACAGTGTTGTGCGAATTCACGGATACATTCATTTGATACTTGAGCAGCAACAAGTGTTGGTTCAATTTCTAGCTTTTCAAGTAAGTAGGTAAGCATCCGTTCTTGAACATATCCCTTCATTACATTTTTTACTGCCTTCTTCGGCTCTTCCTTCATCATCCCTCGAATTTCTTGAAAGACATCCTCAGGTGATGTATTTGGAAAGAGATCGATAGCCATTCTTAGTGAATCGGTTTTAAACTTTTTTAATCCCTTCACAACGTATTGGCTACATCTCAGAGCAGCAGGACCAGAAATGCCAAAATGGGTAAATATCATATCTCCTTCGTGTGTTTTAATCACTTTTCCTTTAGGGTTAATGACTGATAATTCGATGCTGCGAAGAGATAAGCCTTGAAGCTTCTTTTGTTTTATGAATTTCTCATTTGAAGTAATTGGTACCTCTGTTGGGTAGAGCTCAGTGATTGTATGTCCAGCCTTTTCCGCCCAAGGATATGCATCACCAGTTGAACCGGTATGAGGAACAGATTTTCCACCTGTAGCAATAACTACTGCATGTGCCATTATCTTTTCACCATTATGTAGTTTGAGACCAATAACTTTCTCTTCATTAAATAGCACTTCTTTTACTGATGAATGGGTACGAATTTCGATTCCGAGCTGTTTTATTTTATTTAATAAAGTTGCAACTACAGTAGTAGCTTTATCACTAACAGGGAACATTCTACCTCGGTCTTCTTCTTTTAATTGAATTCCTAATCCTTCGAAGAATTTAATAATATCTTCATTACTAAAAACAGAAAAGGGACTGTGCATAAATCGTCCGTTTCCTGGGATGTGTTTAATTAAATCGTCAACAGGCATTCGATTCGTTACATTGCAACGTCCTCCACCTGAGATTGCTAGCTTTCGGCCAAGCTTGTCTCCTTTATCCACAAGGAGAACTTTTGCTTTTTGTTCTGCTGCTGCAATGGATGCCATCAATCCAGATGGTCCACCACCGATAACTATTACATCATACATATACTAAACACCTTTCATTGTAATTTATATCTCAATTAAATCATTTTATCATGAGTCTGAGCTTTTTCTATTAATTAGTATGTGCTTTTCTTGTTACTTCACAAACGTGTTATAAAAGTTGCCTTAGGTAAAAAGAATTTACCTTTTGAAATATTCCGCATAAAAATCCACGTGGAAATAGATAATATCATTGACTTTATAAATGAAAGGGGAGCTCCTAATGGCACAATTAAATGAACTAGAGTTACAAAATCTTCGCCACTTAATCGGAGGTCATGAAACAGTAGCAAATAAGCTTGAAGCATATGCCCAACAATGTACTGATCCTCAGTTGCAGCAGATGCTTCAAGGAGATGCGCAAGATGCTAGAAATGCGAAGCAACAACTTATGTCATTTTTAAATCAATAAGAATAGGGGGGACTAGTTATGATGACGGAAAAAGATATGATGAATGACTATTTAAGTATGATTAACGGGAGCTTGAGTACTTATGCTTCTGTAATTGCTCAAACAGAGAATGCTCAATTACGTCAAACGTTTCAGCAGCTACGTAATCAAGATGAGGCGCGTCAATATAAGATTTATCAGGCTGCTGCACAAAAGGGTTATTATAAACCTGCTGCTCAAGCTCCTCAAACTGAGATTCAACAAGTTCGTTCTGAGTTAAGTGGACAATAAAGTAAGCATTCGAACTGACTTAATGGTCAATCAACCATTAAGTCAGTTTTTCTTTTTCATTACATTTGCGCTAAAATGAAAAACAGAAGCAAAGTTTAGAAGGGAAGTTCTCATATGGTTATAAAAAAATCACTACGAACAAATAAACGAGATGAAATGATTGATATTACAAATGAAGTAAGTAAAGCGGTTAATGAAACAACGACCAAAGAGGGACTTGTGATTATATATTGTCCTCATACAACAGCTGGTATAACGATTAATGAAAACGCAGATCCAGACGTGAAGCATGACATGTTAATGAGACTTGATGAAGTATATCCGTGGGAACATCCAAAGTATCGACACCTAGAAGGGAACTCAGCATCTCATTTGAAGGCAAGCACTGTAGGGACTTCCCAAACAATCATTATTCATCAAGGTGAATTAATCCTTGGAACGTGGCAAGGTATTTATTTTTGTGAATTTGACGGGCCAAGAACTAGAAATTATTTTATTAAGGTGATAGAAGGATAGAAACTACCTTTTGTCATATTTTGTGGTAAAATGCTGAGAGGTTAGAAAGTTAATCTGACAACATTAATAATATACTCATATTTAATAAAAGACCCTACTGTGATTTTTATTATAGGAGATGAACAATGTCTGATTCAAAACTATTACGTGGAACAATGATATTAACCGGTGCAACGTTTATCTCAAAAATACTTGGATTAATCTACATATTTCCTTTTGTTGCCCTAGTTGGACAGCAAGGTGTTGCTTTGTATGCGTATGGTTATCTTCCATACACGGTATTATTAAGTATAGCTACATTAGGCGTCCCATTAGCTGTCTCTAAATTTGTTTCCAAATATAATGCGTTGGGTGACTACCATACTGGTAGAAGACTTTTTAAGTCTGGAATGCTTGTTATGTCAGTTACAGGTTTTATAGCATTTCTCATACTTTTTCTTTTGGCACCGACTATTTCTACGTGGATTATTCGAAACCCTAGTGAATTAAATGGAAACTCGATGGAGGACATCGTATTTACAATTCGAATGGTAAGTACAGCATTGATTATTGTCCCACTTATGTCTATTATTCGTGGATATTTTCAAGGTTTCCAATCGATGGGGCCAACAGCAGTCTCGCAAGTGGTTGAACAGCTTGTAAGGATTATTTTTATCTTAAGCATTACGTTTCTCATTGTTGGTGTATATCAAGGGGAAACAGGCATGGCTGTTGGGTTTGCTACGTTTGGGGCATTCGTTGGTGCACTTGGAGGATTAGGAGTCCTACTAATTTATTGGTTTAAAAGAAAAGAATACTTAAATCGTCAATTAGAAGAGAGTACTGTGAACCACCAAATATCTCTTCCAAATATGTATCGAGAGTTAATTGCCTATGCGTTACCTCTTTCTTTTGTAGGGTTGGCTATTCCATTATTTCAGTTGATAGATTTATTTACATTTGTTAATGGGTTAACTGCATCGGGACTTTCACAAAGTGAGGCTGAAGCTGCATTTGGCGTGTTTTCTCAATCGGCACATAAATTAATCTTAATTCCTGTTGCGTTAGCAACTGCCTTTTCGATTACACTTGTACCTACGATAACAAAATCGTTTACAGATAATAACCATGATTTGATGCAAAAACAAATTACTCAAACCTATCAAATTATTTTGTTTCTCACACTACCAGCAGCAGTAGGATTGTCGTTATTATCCTATCCTTCCTTTGGGACACTATACGGTTTTGAAGAAGTGGTGATGGGGGGGCATATTCTTCGTTACTATGCTCCGATTGCTATTTTCTTAGCACTATTTTCTGTAACAGCAGCAATCTTACAGGGGATGAATCAACAACGGTTTGCTGTAGGTGGATTACTGATAGGTTTAGTTGTTAAGTTAAGTCTAAACTATTTATTAGTTGTAAATTTAGGTGTTGAGGGTGGAATTTTTGCTACGTATCTTGGCTATACAATTGCAATTGTGATTAATGTTTGGGCAATTGGAAAATATGCAAATTACAATTATCAATTTATAGGGAAAAGGGCGTTACTCATTACACTATTTGTGACGGTAATGGCGGTGATTGTTTGGATTACTCAATTACTAGTTACGTCTCTACTTCCACTTACTTCGTGGTTGAATCATTCGCTTGCGTTAGTGATTGGTGTAGTTGTTGGAGGAGCAACATATTTCTTTCTTAGCGTTCGTTCACACTTAGCAGGACAAATACTAGGACATCGTTTTAGATTTTTAAAAAGAGCTTCAAAAGTTAAAAGTGAATAGCGAAAAGGTACTCCTCCAAAACGGGAAACAATTTAAGCCTTCTAAGGGTAAACCACTCATAGAAGGCTTTTCTGGTGGCTTAGGAAATTAAAAAATACTTTAGCTGTGGATAAGTGAAAGCTAATTCAAAGAAGGGCAAAGGATCCGCGCATTGCTTTAAACAAAAGACCGCTTTGCGGTTTTTGTTCGTTGGATGTTATAAAAATACTCGGATGTGGATAAGTGAAAGTATTATCAAAGATGGTCAGTAGCATCGTGCTGAGACAAAGTTTTGCGTATTACTTAGATAATATAAATTAACAATTCGCAATTCATAATTCATAATTATTCTCAATACCCTAATTGCTGTTCTAGTCGTCTTACTCGGCGGCGTAAACGTTCCAGTTCATTACCCTGACGTTCTACTTGTCTTTCTACTCTTGCTAAACGTCTTTCTAGCGCACCTGTCCCTGGTGTCGGTGATGGTCCGGGTAATGGGTAGGGTATTCCTGGTGTTGGGAAAGGGAAAAACTGAGGTTGAGCTTGCTGTCTGTAATAATCCATTATATCGCTCCTTAAGAATTAGGTATTTGTATAGTACCTTATGTAAGCTAGGCGAAAAGTGTTTAAGTAAAATGCCTAATGCTATATAAAATAGGCAGAAAAGGATTAAAAAAGGGGGACCATGAAAACGTCTTATATAGAAGGTTCGAAAAGAGGTAATGGCTTCGCAAGTTGCGCGCTTGCTATAAGGAAACCATTCATAGTGTGCTTTTGGATAGAGGCAACGGTTTCGCTTATTACTTAAAGGCTACTAAAGAGTGAAAACCACACTTTTTAGTAGCCTTTAGAAAATAATTAACATACTCGACAAAATCCATGCTTATTTCACAAGCATTGCCATCTAAAGTCTCTTCCTCTCTATACAGGGGTTTGATATAATTGTACAAGCATATGTTTAAAATAATATGCGGTAGAGGTGCGTGATGAAATATTCTTTTAAGAAGGACAATGATTGGGTTTTAATCATTACAATGTTATTACTAAGTCTCTTTGGCCTTATCATGGTATTTAGTTCGAGCTATGTATGGGCATTTGACCACTTTAGTAATTCTTATTTTTTTATACAAAGACAAGTAGTCTGGTTTTTCATCGCAATTGTATTATTTCTATTTATAATGCATGTTCCGTATAGATATTATCAAAAGCTTTCACCGTTTATCATACTAGGGTCAGGTATTATGTTAGTAGTGGTTCTTTTTGCAGGAACAGAGATTAATGGAGCTCAAAGATGGCTACGATTTGGTCCTCTGACATTACAGCCATCCGAGTTTGTAAAGCTTGGAATGATTATCTATCTAGCACAAGTTTATTCACAGAAGCAAGCTTATATTGACCAATTCGTAAAAGGGGTCATGCCTCCTCTTATTGTTGTTGGTGCTATACTGGCCATGATTTTAGCTCAGCCTGATTTAGGGACTGCTACTTCGATTTTAATCGTAACAGGATTAATTGTTTTCTTTTCAGGAGCAAAGATGAGGCATTTATTAATGCTACTTGGTGTTGGTGTGTTTTTATTCATTTTTGCTGTTATGAATGCATCTTATCGTTTAGAAAGGATTACGGGGTATAGAGATCCTTTTAATGATGCATTTGGGTCAGGGTATCAATTAATTCAGTCTTATATTGCGATGGCTCATGGTGGTCTTTCTGGTGTTGGTCTTGGACAAAGTGTTCAAAAGCTCCTATATTTACCTGAGCCACACACAGATTTTATTTTAGCTATTATTTCAGAAGAATTAGGAGTAATTGGTGTTGCATTTGTTATGATTTGTCATGGTATCATCCTTTTTAAAGGAGTTACGATAGGTACACGTTGTAAGAGTTCCTTTGGAAGCTTGCTTGCTTTCGGTATTGTGTTTCAAATAGCGATACAAGTTATCTTTAATGTAGGAGCAGTTACAGGGCTATTACCGATCACGGGGATTCCATTACCTTTTATTAGTAACGGAGGCTCATCTCTTCTTGTTACAATGGCATCAATTGGAATTCTAGCTAATATATCGCGTAATCAAAGGCAACAACAAAGATTGGAAGAAGAAAAGGAACTCATTTCTACAAAGCCAACTGGATTTGGAGTTAGTCAGTAGTAGAGGTTGTTTTTAAACAATCCCTATGTATGTTAGAAGAAGAGTTTTTATTAAAAGATAAAGGCTTATTTGAAGATGGTGGCAATGGCTTCTCACACTACACGTCTAATAACAAGGTCTTCCCTTGATTTTAGATGTTCATAGTAGTGTATCCGCTCATTGCTTCCAACAAAAGACCGCTTTGTGGTTTTGTTCTGGAGGCAGCAATGGAAGAAAGAAAATCAAGTTTACAGCAAATAGATTACACATTGTTGTTTTTACTTTTTTTATTAATGTGTATAAGTTTACTCGCAATTTATAGTGGTTCGGGTCAATATTTTTCGAGTGATCCGACTTATTTTGTTAAAAGACAGGTTATTTGGTTTGTTGTAGGGATTTTCCTTATGATTGCAGCTATGACGGTTGATTATGACCTGTTTAAAAATTTCTCTATACCATTGTATGTTCTCGGAATCATTTTACTAATATTAGTAAAGATGTTTGGTGTCATACAAAATGGATCGCAGAGATGGATTGGGTTTGGTGGTATCCTATTTCAGCCGTCCGAGTTTGTTAAAATATTTCTAGTTATCGCTCTCGCGCATCTCTTATACCGGATTACAACGGAAAGAAGAGAGAAGAGCTTTAAGTCAGATTGTATTATTGTAGGTAAGGTATTAGCAGTCGGGTTGCCACCTTTTATTCTAATATTAGACCAACCTGATTTAGGGACAGCACTCGTAGTCGGAAGTATTATGGCTACAATGATTGTCATGTCAGGTGTCTCAATAAAAATGCTCTCGTTATTGGGAAGCTTGGTTGTTCTGGGTATTACAGTTCTCGTTTGGCTTCATAATAATTATTTTGAGATCTTTAACAAAATCATTCGTGATCACCAGATGGAACGAATATATGGCTGGTTAAATCCTTATGAAAACGCAGGAAGTTATGGCTATCAGCTGGTTGAGGCCTTGAAGGGAATTGGTGCTGGTCAACTATACGGTAGTGGTTTTCTGCAAGGGGCACAGTCACAAAGTGAACGAGTTCCTGAAATTCATACAGATTTCATTTTCACTGTCATTGGTGAAGAGTTTGGATTTTTAGGCTCAACGATTCTAATTGTGGTTTATTTCTTATTATTCTACCGAATGATTATCATTGCCTTTAATTGTAATAGTGTTTTTGGTACGTATCTTGTCTCTGGTGTTGTTGGTCTATTAGTGTTTCAGATTTTCCAAAACATCGCGATGACGATTGGTTTAATGCCTATTACAGGTTTAGCTCTTCCTTTCATTAGTTATGGAGGTAGTGCTTTGATGACCAATATGATAGCAATAGGGATTGTACTCAATGTCAATATGAGAACGAGACATTATATGTTCCAGACAGATGAAGATTAATTAGCTAAATAACATAAGAATATAATATATAAAACAAGCGAAATTATTTTGATTTCGCTTGTTTTTACATAGGAAGGAGATGGGGAAATGATCCTCTTTATTGGATTTGGTGAATTGGCAAAAAGCTTAATTACACTAGTAGAGAATGAAGATCTGCTGTATGTGTTAAATCGAAACCCAGAAAAAGTCAGGCACTATCAATTAAAAGAACAGCGTGTGCGTGTTGCTATGAAAGAGGATATCCCAAAAGCTACACGAGTTTTTATCCTACTCCCTAGTAATGAATATGAGCCATTCTTCAAAGAATTTGGGAGTTTATTTAATAAGAAGGTGGTATTTTATCACTTTGCTACGGCAAAAAAGATAGAAGAGGTGGAAGAGTTTATTACAGGAAAAGTAATCCCTTGTAAATGTGTGGGCCAAGCGAATCAAATGATGAAAGATAATCAAGGATTGTTCCTAGTTCCTGAAAAATATGAAAAAGAGCGAAAGTGGTTAACTAACTGGTTTGGATCGAACGTTAAGGTGGAGGTCGGTAGTGAAGAAGACGCTATACTAGCAAATACACTAGCAACGGAAACTGCAATCAAGATGGCGGTATTATTAAAAAAAGAATTAGAAAAAGAAGGGCTTTCCACAAGTGTAGTTAACCAATCGATTGAAATTACGACAAGAGGTGTGATTCAATCGTATATGAATAATACATTAGGTGGATTTGGTCAAAAAGTACTCAAAGAAGTAGAAAGAGATTGAGGTGTAGTATGAGAATTGATAAATTACTAGCAAATATGGGCTACGGCACACGTAAGGACGTGAAAAAATTACTTAAGGGTGGGACTGTTCATGTAAACGGTGAAGTTGTGAAGGATGGAAAAGTGCATGTAGAGCCTACGAAAGAAGAGATTACCGTTCATGGTGAGATCGTAGAGTATAAACCTTTCATTTACTTAATGATGAATAAACCAAAGGGAGTAATTTCAGCAACGGAAGACATAGAGCATGAGACTGTCGTTGATTTATTAGCTTATGAGCATGCAATTTATGAACCATTTCCAGTGGGACGTTTAGACAAGGATACAGTAGGTTTTGTACTTCTAACTAACGATGGAAAACTAAATCATGAGTTGATGTCGCCAAAAAAGCATGTACCGAAAACATATGAGGCTGCTATTTTAGGAAAAGTAACGGAAGAGGATGTAATTGCATTTCAAAAGGGAGTCGAGCTTGATGATGGATATGTGACAAAACCAGGAGAACTAGAAATATTATTATCGGATAATCATTCTGAAATAAGATTAACGATTACTGAGGGGAAGTTCCATCAAGTAAAGAGAATGTTTCAAGCAGTAGGAAAAAAAGTAATGGAGCTTAAGCGTGTGCGGATCGGTCCCCTTCCTTTAGATGAAGGATTAAAATTAGGAGAATATCGTGAATTGACAGAGGAAGAAGTAGAAAGTCTAAGGAATCGAGAATAGTTAGGAGCAAAAAAAGACCACAGCGCGGCTGTGGAGACCTAACGTTTCAGGTTACTATTTAAATGGTTCCTTTATGAAGCCTTTGTTTTTCTTTTTGTAACTGTCCATTTTCCGCGACTAGGACTGCGGACTAGTTTGTTGTACTCAAGTACATTGAGGTCACGTTGGATTGTTCTTTGAGTAATCCCAAACTCTTCAACTAATTCATTCGTTGTGACGGTCCCCCTTTGTTTAATATAGAGGTAGATGGACTTAATACGAGTCAGCATACGATCAGTTGAAGTTTTCAAAAAACCACTCCTTATTGATAGATGATAGTCCTTTAACATCCATTGTATTAAAGGGGGATAAATTTCATTCATATCAATTATTTGCATTTATCAAATAATTGATGAGACATAGCCTTTAATAGCAATGTAGTCCTAGAGTTGTAAATGTGATGGGCTGATGTCTAGATTATTATCGCAAAGGTTATACTTTTACATCAATCCCACCTTCGTACTTATTGTACAATAATTGTGTCAATTTAGCAAAGTAGAAAAAGTAAAATAAATCCAGTAAGGAGATTCTACATATGAATAATAGAAACTGGCAAAAAGAAATTGATGAACGAAAAAATGAAATTATTAGTGACACACAGGTATTCCTTAGAATTAATAGTGTGTTAGATGAAGAGTCAGTAGCACGAAATGCCCCCTTTGGTAAAGGAATTATGGAGTCTTTAAATTATTTGTTAACAAAGGGTGAAGCTGACGGTTTTAAAGTGAAAAACCTTGATGGCTATGCTGGGTATATAGAGTTTGGTGAAGGAGAAGAATCCGTTGGTATACTCTGTCATGTCGACGTCGTACCTGAGGGAGATGGATGGACAAGCCCTCCATTTTCGGCTGAAATTCGTGAAGGAAGAATTTATGCAAGGGGAGCAATTGACGATAAAGGTCCAACAATGGCTGCGTATCATGCAATGAAGCTCGTTAAAGATTTAGGCCTATCATTAAATAGACGAGTTCGCATGATTATTGGTACAGATGAAGAAAGTACATGGCAATGTGTTGACCATTATTTTAAGCATGAGGAAATGCCAACAGTGGGATTTGCTCCAGATGCTGATTTTCCTATTATCTATGCTGAGAAAGGGATTTGTGATTTTCAGCTTATACATAAGGGAAGTGAAGAAGAGGGAGATTGTACTCTAGTGTCCTTTACTTCTGGACGCCGTTTTAATATGGTTCCAGACAAAGCTGAGGCAGTAGTACAATTCGCTTCTAAGGATAATATTGCGGAAGAATTTGAGCAGTTTATAGCTAACAATCAGCTTAAGGGTGCTTGTCGTAAAGAGAGTGATGGCTACCGTTTTACATTAGAAGGAATGTCTGCACATGGAATGGAACCGAAGAAAGGCAAGAATGCGGGACTTTTTCTAGCAAAGTTTTTAAGTGGCTACTCTATTGGAAACGGGAAAGATTTTCTCTCCTTCATTAGTGAGTATTTTGTAAATGATTCTCGTGGAAAAGGGTTAGGTATTGCTTATACTGATGAGATCACGGGGGATCTAACAATTAATATTGGGACAATCCAATATGCTGAGAACGTTGGAAAAATTGGCGTTAATATGCGCTATCCAGTAACAACTGAATATGAAGCGGTAATAAAAACTATTAAAGAGAAGGCGTCCGAAAAAGAATTTGAATGTAATTTGCTAGATAATTCTAAACCACACCATGTCGACAAAAATCACCCGTTAATTAAGACATTACAAAAGGTTTATCAAAACCAAACTGGTGAAGAGGCAACATTACTTTCTATCGGTGGGGGAACATATGCAAGGTCATTAGAATCTGGTGTCGCATTTGGTCCTCTATTTCCAGGAAGAGAGGAAGTAGCCCACCAAAAAGATGAGTATATTGAGATAGAGGATTTATTAAAGGCAACTTCTATCTATGCAGAAGCGATTTATGAATTGAGTAAATAAAGTTAGTAAGGGGTCAATGAAAAAGTGAAAATCATACTTTTTCATTGACCTCTTATTTTGCAACTCTTTTGTTTCTTACCTTAAAGGGGATGTAAAGAAGAAGGAACAGTGTAAAAGCTACTATTTGTAGAGAGAGAATATACCATGGATATGGACCTAAATAGTCGAGTACAGTAGGAGAAGTTGGTTTCTGCGCAAGGTACATATAATTTGCTCCAGTAATTTGGTTGGCTATATATGCAGTAAGAGCCACTCCGTTTAGAAAAAGAAATGATTTAATAAGGGAATAAAACGTTATCCTCATCTTTTCAACCCAAACCATATATAACACAGCATAAATAATAGCAAAATGAGCTATGAAAAAATGAAAGAAGCGAAAGTGAGGAAATGTGTAAAATAGCTCAGGAGTTAAAATGGCTAAAAATGCCCCGGCTAATCCAAAAAAATAAACGAATTCAAAAATGATTTTAATTCTAGTAAGTAGCATCCCTATGCAGAGGTACAGGCTAATAGTGCATAATTGCAAAGGTAAATGGTACGCCAAATTCCATACACCTACATAGTAACTCCAAAGATGTATGCTAATTTCTGACACAATAAGTAATAGTAGTATAACGATACGTCCATATATTTTAATCGATTTTGTATTACGCCAAAGATAAAATGCCCATACAGATAAAAGAAAAATTAATACGGTTGAGATATGTACCTTTGAAAAAAACAAATGCTCATCGATGAAAGCTTCCCTCGTAATAAACTCTGCCATATTGTCCCCTCCTTGCAAAGACTCTTTTATAGTTTCTCTAAGTCTTATAAGAAGTTATACAAAATATAATAAGAGAAAGGATGAGTATTTAGGAGGCCGCTGAAAAAGTCCAATCTAGACGATTCGAGAAGTGGTAATGGCTCTGCACGTTGCGCGCTTGCTATGAGAAAACTACTCATAGCGCGCTTTTGAAAAGAGGCAACGGCTTCGCGCATTACTTAAAGTCCGCTGAAAAAGTGAAATCACTTTTTCAGCGGACTAGTATCTAGGGGAGCCCTGAAATTACTCCTCCCTATCTATTCACTATTTGTTTAGTATACGACTAATCAGTGAGTGTAGTTTATCACTCCAACTGCTAGAAGACTTACTGATTCATTCAAAATCAAACAAATCTGTGGATAGGTAACGTTCACCTGTATCACAAGCGATAGCCACTACTACATCGTCTGGTGTTAGTTTCTTTGCTACTTCTAATGCAGCGAAACAAGCAGCTCCTGAGGATGGTCCAACGAGGATTCCTTCTTTTTGAGCTAAATCAATTGTAACACGGTACGCATCTTCATCTTCAATTCTTAAGATTTCATCGTACACTTTTTCGTTTAAGATTGGCGGAATAAAGCCAGGACTAGTTCCTACTAATTTATGTGGTCCTGGTTTGCCACCTGAGAGAACAGGAGAGCCAGCTGGTTCAACAACGTGAACAGTTGCGTCAGGATAGAACTCACGTAATGACTCTCCTGTACCTGTAATTGTTCCACCAGTACCTGAAGCTGCGACGAATGCAGATAACTTCTTACCGATACTATCAAGACTCTCTTTAATCTCTACTGCTGTTGTATGCCGGTGAGCATCAGGGTTTGAACTGTTCTCAAATTGCATTGGCATGAAGCCTCCAGGGATTTCCTTTACAAGTTCGTGAGCTTTATCGATTGCCCCAGGCATTTTCTTATCTCCATCAGTTAAAACTACCTCTGCTCCATATGCTTTAAGAAGGTTAATTCTTTCCTGAGACATTGTATCAGGCATAACAAGAATGGAACGATAGCCACGAGCAGCTGCAGTCATAGCAAGGCCAATTCCTGTGTTTCCGCTAGTCGGTTCAATAATAGTGGAATTTGCATTTATTAAGCCCTCTTTTTCAGCTTGAACAATCATGTTATAAGCAGCACGGTCTTTTACACTGCCACTTGGATTAAAAAATTCTAGTTTTAAATATACTTGTGCCCCTTTTGTATCAGCAATACGATTTAACTTTACAAGGGGGGTATTCCCGATTAACTCCGATATATTATTAACTACGCGCATAAAGTCACTTCCTCTATACTAATTTATATTTTATTTTACCATAAAAGGATGTATAATTCCTACATTATATATTGGTATTATCGTGTTTGATACTTCACTATTTTTCGTTACAATAAAAGTGTTTCCAAAAAGAGTAAGGACAATTGCTAATAATTTCGGTAAAATAAATAATACTATTAACTAAATATTTCGAAATAACAACACAATAAAAATGGTGGTGGATAGTTATGGGTACGCATTTTTTTCTTGCTATACCTCTAGAAGCAAAATTAAAACAAGAAATAGGAGATTGGACATCACAACCACAACTTAAAGAAAAACTAAACTTTAAAAAGTGGGTGCACCCAGAAGATTATCATATTACACTATCCTTTTTAGGTTTTGCAGAAAAGGAAAGACTAGAAAATTTACAAAATAAACTTAAGCCTCTACTTTTATCGCATAAGTACTTTTCCTTAGAAGTAACAAATCTAGGGGTGTTTGGAAAAGAGTCCAATCCAAGAATACTGTGGATAGATATAGACAAGGAAGAGAGGTTATTTGAATTACAGAAGACTGTAGCAAGTGCTTGTCGCTCAGTTGGATTCGAACTTGAAAAACGTCCATATCGTCCACATGTAACAATTGCAAGGAAATGGGGAAATCAAGAACCATTTTCTCGTTCGTTATTGGAGGAAAGAATTACAGAAAAGAATACTAGATGGAATGCTAATGAGGTGATTCTTTTTCAAACTCACATGGATAAGGCGCCAAAATATGAAGCGATCTTTCGGTTTCCATTAGGGAAAGATGGTGAAGAAACGTGACAGTTTTACGAGTGATATTACATATTTTCATCCTTTATCTATTTTTCTGGATTGGCACCTGGATTCAAGGTGCCTTTGACTTGTTCATTCCAGGAAGTATTATCGGGATGTTTTTATTATTCTTATTATTTGCTACTAAACTAGTAAAAGTAAAATGGATTGAACAAGGAACTCAATTATTATTAAGACATATGCCTTTACTCTTTTTGCCAGTAACGATTGGCATTTTAAACTTCCTAGATGTGTTTGCTGGTAAAGGACTTTTATTAATCGTCGTGGCATTAGTTAGCACATTAATTGTCATGGTCAGCTCAGGATGGATTAGTCAGTTTATTGCGATGAGAAAGGAAGAGAATTTATAATGGAATTCCTACTTTCAATTTCTATCATTCTATTAACAGTTGGGGTATATTTCGGAGCGAGGAAGTTTTATCAGAAGTATCCTAATCCTTTTACTCTTCCAATTCTAATAGGTACCATTATAATGATACTTATCCTCGTTGTTTTCAAGATTCCATATGATACTTATATGGTAGGAGGTAAATGGATAGAAATGCTTTTAGGGCCAGCTGTTGTAGCTTTGGCGTATCCTTTATATAAACAATGGGAAATGTTAAAAAAATATTTTTTCTCTATAATAATAGGAGTATCAATAGGAGCAGTTATCGGAATTTTAAGTGGTTTGCAATTAGCTAAATGGTTAGGGATAGAAGAGATGATTATTTACTCTTTAGTTCCAAAATCAGTTACAACACCAGTTGCTATGGACATCGCTCAAACATTAGGAGGGGCACCTCCGTTAGCAGCAATATTTGTCATGGTTGCTGGGATTGGTGGTGTTGTACTTGGACCTTATATGTATAAATGGTTCAAAATCCATCATTTCTTAGGTAAAGGAATAGGGATAGGAAGTGCCTCCCATGCAATAGGTACTGCAAAAGCTCTTGAAAACGGTGAAAGGGAAGGAGCGGCAAGTTCTATTGCTATGACTCTTAGTGCAATTGTTGTATCAATCCTTGGACCGATGATCGTTTTTCTTTTTATGTAATTCGTAGCTGGTGGGATGAAGAAATAACTGGTATTATTCTATTTGGAACAAATATTTATTGAGAGTAAAGCACGGAGTGGAGGTACTTCAATTGTGGCTCACTTAATCAAGTTAGAAGATTACATTTCTAGGTATGAGGTTGACATTCATCGTTATCCAAGCCAATTTACCAGACTTAAGAAAGAACGTTGGTATTATGTGAAATCGGAATGGGAACGAGTAAATCAAACCTATAGAATACCTAATATAATAGAAGATTTATCACAGACTTCGCTTGGAGATAGTGAAGGAAGAGGTTTTTTCTCAGAAGCAGTTAAAAGGTTAAAAGCTCTACCTTTCTTAAAAAGGAATGAAGTTATAGACTCAGAGCATGTTGATGAGGATAAGGTGATAAAGTTTAAGGCAAAGACAATTGAAGAATTAAAGAAAATGTTTTATGACGACCTGTTTGAATCTCAAATTCGGTGGGCAAGTTCTTCATTACTGGAACATTCGAGAGTGAATCCAAAATATAGATATGATAAATGGCTGAAATTTTTTCTTCAGCAATTGCCTGACAATTATTTGGTGCTTTATTATCCGATTTTTTATATTAAGCAAGCGCCTATTGATATGGAAATTATTATTATCAGTCCTACTGATGTATATTGTATTACGATGGTTGAAGCGAATGAGCATAGTGTATTTGAAGCAAGCACAGAACGTTTTTGGCTAGAATTCGTAGATAAAAATCATAAACGTATCCTAAGTCCGTTAATTGGACTTAATCGGATGGCAGGAATAATAAAAGGAATATATGAAGAAGCAGAAGCTAAATTACCGATCAAAAGAATTGTTTTGTGTCCATACAGTATCATAGATAATAAAGCACAGGGTGTTCAAGCTGAATTTATTGATAAACGTACATTTGAATCTTGGACTGATAAATTAAAGAAACATCCTTCACCGATAAAAAGTGTTCAGCTTAAAGTAGCGAAAGCGCTATTGGCTAGTTGTCAAACAAGAGCATATAAGAGACAAGATATTGAATTAGGGGAAGACCATGAATTTTAATGAAAAACTATTATGTAGTTGAAGATGACTTTCTAACTAAGTATAATAGCTTATAGGAAAATTGAACGAATGGAAAGAGGGACTTTGAGGCTACTTCATTAGTGATATACCTTTTGAAATGGCTTCTTTTCCTATTTGAAGGGGATATAAGCATGAGTAAAGCAATACAAACAGACAGCAGTTCATTGAAGATGATCGAAGCTTTTACATGGGTAGTTAGAAGAGAAATGAATTGGCCGTTTGGGAATGGATATAGTATATATCTAAAAGAAGTTGACGGTTGTTTAAGCTATGGTGATACTTATCAAGAAGCAAAGAAAGGTTTAGTAGAAGCTTTTTGTCAGTGGCTTGAGAAGAATGTAGATTTACCACAGCAGAGATTAAACCCCATTCACATCGTTGAAGTAGAGCCAGCAATGAGTAAAACTGAATTTGACGAAATCAATCTTGCGATACAACAATGGCGATAAAAGACACACAAAAAAACGATCCAGTAGGATCGTTTTTTTGTGTGTAGTCTAAGCAAAGACAATTGTTTTATTCCCGTAAACAATAATCTTGTCATCATTATGCCAAGATACTGCACGAGAAAGTGTAACACGTTCAACATTTCTTCCGACAATTTTTAATTCTTCTGCCGTATAACGATGATTCACTCGCATAACCTCTTGTTCTATTATCGGACCTTCGTCTAAATCATTTGTTACATAATGTGCAGTTGCTCCAATTAGCTTAACTCCACGATCGAAGGCTCTTTTATAAGGGTTAGCTCCTATAAACGCTGGTAAGAAGGAGTGATGGATGTTAATGATTTGATTTGGAAACTGTTCAACAAAGTCTGATGTTAAGATTTGCATATAACGAGCAAGAACGATAAAGTCCACATTGTGCTCTTGTAGTAATTTTGTAGCTTGTACTTCAGCTTCTTGCTTCGTGTCCTTTGTTACCGGTATATGGTAAAATGGAATACCATATGATTCCACTGCTTGTTGAGAATCTAAATGATTACTAATAACAAGGGGAATGTCTACTTGTAGTTCACCAGAGCGCCATTTCCAAAGTAACTCCATAAGACAATGGTCTTCTTTTGATACAAAAATTGCCATTCTCTTTGTTCGTTTCTCACTTTCTAGTTTCCAATCAATAGAAAATTCTGTCGCTACACTTTCAAAGTTAGTTCGAATAGTATGTAACGAGTCGTCAAAGCTGTCTAAATCAAACTCTATTCTCATATAAAACATTCCAGATTCAGGATCAGTTGTATATTGATCCGATTGTACAATATTTGCCCCATGCTCGAAAAGAAAGTTAGAAATGGTCGAGACTATTCCTGGCTTGTCCGGGCAAGAAATTAAAAGCTTAGCTCTATTTTGATTTTTTTTGTATAGCATGATGTTTCCTCCAATAACTAATAATTAACCAAATGAATCATATATAAGACTATATAAAAAAATATTGCAAAAATAAAGAAAAAATAAATTTTATATAGAATCTTTTTGAAGGGAGGGGTGTTTTGTGAGTGAATTCATGAATGCAGATGTTGAAGAAATGGCAGTTATTAAAGTTTTCTTTACGGAAAAACAAGAAAATGTAAAGGAAAACGACTTTATATTAAAAATAGCCAATAGGGAAATTCCTATTTTATCGATTCATTTTCATAATGAGTATGAGGTTGAATTGCATTTATTTGAAGTATATGAATTTGCTAAAGAGCATTTATTAACATACAAACAAAAATATCAGTGTTTCGTTACAACTGGAAAAGTAGTTCGTACAAATGAATTTGATGAAAAGTTTTATTATCCAAAGGGCGATCTTGGCCCTAATTATCGTAAAGAAGGGACTACGTTTCGTTTATGGGCCCCAACAGCAACTGCTGTCCGTCTTGTTTTATTCGATGATTGGCATGATATTGATGGTAAAGAGATTGCCATGTCACGAAGAGAACGTGGTGTATGGACAATGACAATTCCAGGAGATGTAGACGGTTTATATTATAACTACAAAGTATTTGTCAATCAATGCTGGAATGAAGCAGTGGATCCATATGTTAAGGGGACATCAATAAATGGTGAAAAAGGTATGGTTATTAATCTAGATAAAACAAATCCACCTTATTGGCCAAAACGCCCTTACCTTTCTCATAATGGAGACGCCATTATTTACGAAGCGCATGTTCGGGATTTAACAATACATCCTTTAAGTGGCGTAACGAATAAAGGAAAGTACTTAGGCGTTAGTGAGAGAGGAACAGTCGGCCCACAACAAACGAAGACTGGTTTAAATCACCTAATGGATTTAGGGATAACCCATTTAGAGCTTCTACCAGTGAATGATTTTGGCAGCGTTGATGAATCTAAGTCTGATATCGAATACAACTGGGGATACGATCCGATTCATTACTTTAGTCCAGAAGGTAGTTACTCTACCGATCCTTATCACGGTCCACCACGAATCATAGAATTAAAACAGATGATTGCAACATTACATGAAAATGGTATCAGAGTCATTCTTGATGTTGTCTACAATCATGTGTACATTCTAGAAAAATCGGATTTCGAAAAAATTGTGCCTGGATATTACTTTCGCTTCTTAGATGATGGTTCCCCGGCAAATGGTACAGGTGTTGGAAATGATATTGCTTCTGAACGACTTATGGTAAGAAAGCTAATTCTCGATTGTGTGACATTCTGGGCAAAGGAATACGAAGTCGACGGTTTTCGCTTTGATTTAATGGGTATTTTAGATATAGATACTATGAATAATGTACGGAATGAGCTAGATAAAGTTGATGACAGTATTCTTTTACTTGGAGAGGGGTGGAACTTACTAACTCCTATACCAGATAATAAAAAGGCTATGATTGATAATGCAAAGAGAATGCCAGGTATTTCTCACTTTAATGACCGGCTCCGTGATGGATTAAAGGGGAGTACCTTTGATACAAATGAACAAGGTTTTATAAATGGCAACGGTATTAATACAGAAGCTTTAAAGCAATTCATAACAGGAGGAATTACTTTAAATGGTGAGTCAGACTTGTTTGCACAACCATTTCAATCAATAAATTATATTGAAGCGCACGACAACCATACTTTGTGGGATAAGTTACTTCTATCCAATCCTAAAGAATTAGACGAAATTCGGAAGAAAATGCATCGCTTAGCTACGTCAATAATCCTAGTATCACAGGGTATCCCTTTCATCCATGCAGGTCAAGAGTTTTACCGTACGAAATACGGACATGAGAATAGTTATAATGCTTCCGACTTAGTCAATCAATTAGATTGGCAAAGGAAATCTGAAAACATCGATTACGTTCATTATGTAAAGGGATTAATACAGATTCGCAAACAACATCCTGCCTTTAGATTACGAACTGCTGAAGCGATAAGAAAACATATCAAATTTATCAATACACCATCACAGGTAATCGGTTATATGATTAATCATCTAGAAGGAATTGATGAATGGAAACGGATTGTAGTTATTCATAATGGTAGTTGGAGCGAGGTAGAAGTTGAGTTGCCGTATAATGTTCAGTGGAAAATAGTCGTTGACGAAAAAAGAGCAGATTTGATACCATTATCTAATATTCATGATAATAAAATAACAGTTTCAGCAATTAGTACAACTATTTTATACGAGTAAGTAGGTCCATAAAAAGTGAATCAACTTATTGTAATAAAAGTAAAGTAAATACCTTTCTAAGAAGAATGATAAATTTTCAACATAAACTCTTGAAAATATTTTATAATAGAGATTATATATGCGTGTTATTTATAGAAGATGGAAGACAGAGGAAATTGAGGGTGAATTACTTGGAAATGTTTTTAGAGGAAGGTTGGCAGGTTAAGCCTGCTGGAGGCGCAACAGGTGAAGCTTATATTGCACAGCATGGTGAACAAAAATTGTTTCTAAAGAGAAACTCTTCACCTTTTTTAGCTGTACTTTCCGCTGAAGGCATTGTTCCTAAGTTGTTGTGGACCAAAAGGTTAGAAAATGGCGATGTAATTACAGCTCAGAGGTGGGTAAATGGACGAGAGCTTAAATCCTATGAAATGAATGAATCTCTTGTAGCTAAATTACTTTCTAAAATTCATCGTTCAAGTGAATTATTGGATATGTTTAAGAGGATCGGAAACCGCCCTCTAACACCATGCTCAATTATTGCACATATAACAGTGCAATTAGAACTTAGAAATATTACTGACCCTATAATTGAAAAGGGGCTACTTTATCTATCTTATCAAAAAGAACAAGTAAATAACCCTAAAATGGTCGTTTGTCATTGTGATGTTCACCATAACAACTGGGTGTTAGGTGAGGATGGGAATTTGTTCTTAATAGATTGGGATGGAGCTACAGTAGCAGACCCTGCTCTTGATTTAGGATTGCTTTTGTATTTATATATCCCACCAAATAAGTGGGGAGAATGGCTCGAGATTTACGGTGAAAAACTAACAGATAGTTTGCATCGTAGGATGCACTGGTACGTAGTATCACAAACAATCTATATCATTCTTTGGCATAAAGAACGTGGAGAAGATGTAGAAGTAGCGAAATGGGAAGAATTCTTGACTACATTGTTATAAAAAAGATGTTCATAAGGCTTAGTAGTCTTATGAACATCTTTTTTAGTCTTCATCAGTGGTCATTTGACAATTTCTCTATTATTTCTAATCTAAATTGGCAATATTTCCTGGGGAATTAGCGCAATGATTGTCAGATGAGGGAAACAAGGAGCCTTTTTAAATAGCTTGCTCCGTTTGTTACTCGTCCTATTATTAGAAAAACTATTTAGGACGAATACAAAAGAGATAGCAACTCCGTAAATTGCATCGGATCTGACCCAAAAGGTATAAATCAACCTTTTTGTTCAAACCTTTAATGATAATACACATCTATCCAGCTTTGGACATTTGGTTCGGATAGTGGATCACTATTATCTCCGTATACTTGTTGGATATCTAATAAGGTTTGATGTAATTGAGGATCTAAATTTTGATCTTGTAGCAAGTTATTTGTTAAACGTGTAATTTGATCATATTCATCTGGGGATATCCGCTGAAATTCTTCTTTGTTACGTAAAATGTCATATAAAAGACCTAATTTATCATCATTACTTAATGGCATGCTTACACATCCTTTCGTTACATTTTGAAAAAAGTAACCGTAATCGCTCAAGTGTCCTTAACGTATAGCATCAACGATTGTCTAGAAGGTGAACACAAGAAGTTATAATCAATGTAGGCACCTTCTATAAGGATGTGATATTCACATACAAATCATTCTTTTCTTTTAAGAAATTGCTTCTGGGAGTTCCCATTTTTCAATTTCTTTTAAGTCAACTTCCTTCGTATATAAATCATATCCTACTTTTTTTATTAGTTTGTTAATAGCTCGTCTTTGCCCTTTGTATGTGGAAAGGTTCATTTTTTTAATTTCTTGTTGTAATTCCTCAAGTTGAATAAAGACTTCTGGCCAATAATTTTTCAATTGATTTTTCCATATTTGGTACCTTTTTTTATCCAATTGGTATATAAATAACAATCTGTCTAATAAAAAGAGTCCAGTACTATTTTTTAATGGTTCATTTGTTCTCAGCTCTTTTAATGCAAGCTCATTTGCAGCTAAGTCTTTCATAACAACTTCTTCTCTTTCAAGAATTCGATAGCCTTTCTTTTCTAATCGCTTTGCAATTGGAATTGATGTTATCGTATGTTGAAGATCATCGATAAAGGTTTGTACGTATTCAGGTGTATCTTCTGTGTATAACATGTATAAAAACTCTTCTTGTTTAAATGTAGCGATTTTTTCTAATTCTGTTGCAATGGCTATATCAATTAATTCATTAGATAATTGCTGTAAATCGAGTAAACCTATACATAGAATTGCTTTCTCCTTATCGAATAGAGTTGTCGTAGTCCCTCCAAATTCCTCACCAAATGGATGAAGGCTACCACTTATAATGACTAAAGGGTAGTTTTTTTGAGAAGCTAAATATAATTCATATGTTTTTTCTGAAACAAACATCTCTATACTTTCTCCAATTTCAGAGATATAATAAGGAATTGTATAACTAAAGACTGGTTGTGGCTGGTTCAACATGGTCAAACATCCTTTCTTGATAACATACTAAATAAATGAAAGAGCTTTATTTATTATATTAAACGATCGATATAGATAAATCTCGTATAAATTACTTGAACAAGGAGTGAACGATCTTGCGTTTACGTAATAAACCATGGGCAAAGGATATGATTGCTCAAAATCCAACTATTGTTGTTCCAAACCCTGTTGAAATGGCCGGAAAATGGAAGTACTTGTTTGAAAACAACAACCCTATTCATATTGAGGTTGGTACTGGTAAAGGCCAATTTCTAACTGGGATGGGACAAGCTAATCCAGATATTAATTACATTGGTATTGAAAAATACGATAGTGTCATTATTACTGCTCTAGAGCGTGTGAAGGATAATAATATCCAAAATGTAAAATTCTTAAATGAAGATGTAGCTGAATTAACTATATTTTTTGCTGAAGGTGAGTTAGAGAGAGTATATATTAACTTCACCGATCCATGGCCAAAGAACCGACATGAAAAACGTCGTTTAACGTATGAAGCATTTTTAAAGTTATATGAACAAGTTATGGGTGAAAAGGGTGAAATTCACTTTAAAACTGACAACCAAGGGTTATTTGAGTATTCACTGCATAGCTTTTCTAAGTATGGGTTAATTTTAAATAATGTCAGTCTTGACCTTCACAAGAGTGATTTTGAAGGAAATATCATGACAGAATATGAACAAAAATTCTCTGAAAAGGGAATGAGAATTTATCGTTGTGAGGCTCAATACCGATAAACTCCAAAGGATTTCTACATAGTGTAGAAGTCCTTTTATTTTTGGGACAACTACTGAAGCAATAGGCAATTAAGAAATCTCTTAAGCAAGTATTTTCATTCAGCTTTGCCATCTATGGTAAAATAAATACTGAAAATTCTTTCTATAAACCAGACAAAAGGGAGGAACTATTTATGGAGCAGATGAAAGTAGGAGATCTTACACTAACTTGGTTACGTGGTGGAGTAACGTTTATGGATGGCGGAGCGATGTTTGGTGTTGTTCCAAGACCATTGTGGAGTAAAAAATATCCTGTAAATGAGAAGAATCAAGTAGAACTTCGAGCAGATCCAATGTTGTTACAAGTAGAAGGTAAAAACATCTTAATTGAATCAGGGATTGGTAATGACCGATTTAATGAGAAGCAAAAGCGGAATTATGCAATTAAAGAAGAATCGTTTATAAATGAAAATTTACAAGAGCTAGGATTAACAACAAAAGATATCGATATTGTGATGATGACTCATTTGCATTTTGATCATGTATGTGGCCTAGTGAAATATGAAGGTGAGGAATTAGTTCCTACTTTTGAAAACGCTATCATCTATGCCTCTGATATTGAGTGGAATGAAATGCGAAATCCAAATATCCGTTCTCAAAATACATACTGGGAAGAAAACTGGAAACCGATAGAGGGGAAAGTGAAAACTTTTACAAAGAAGTTAGAGATCTTACCAGGAATTGAAATGATTCATACAGGTGGTCATAGCGATGGACACTGCATTATTGTAATTGAGCGAAATGGAGAAAGGTTAATCCATATGGCAGACATTATGCCTACACATGCACATAACAATGTTTTATGGGTGTTAGCATACGATGATTATCCTATGACATCGATAGCTGCAAAGGAAAAATGGCTAATTAATGGAGTAAAGGAAGAATCATGGTTTATCTTCTATCATGACTATAAGTACCGTGCAATTAAATGGAATGAGCAAGGTGAAGTAATTGGAGAGATTTTACGAGAACAGTATTCCTATGAATAGAGGCACTATAAATCATTTAATTAGATAAATAAGTTGCGAGCCTACTATGAGAAAACTCACTCATAACGAGGGCACTGAAAAGTTCAATCCAAACGATTAGAGAAGCAGTAATGGCTCCGCACGTTGCGCGCTTGCTATGAGAAAATCACTCATAGCAAGCTTTTGAAAAGAGGCAACTGCTTCGCACATTACTTCAAGGCCACAAAAAAAGTGAAAATCACACTTTTTCATCAGACACTTTAGCTATCTAAATGTATAATCGTACCTGTCTTTGTATCTACCATAAAATCGTATTGAATTGAGCCATCATCAGTTAACGTTGTTACTCCTCCGCGATAGACCGTATATGTTAAATTATTCTTCTCAAAGTCCTCTGGAATCATGTGAATCCAAGAGCCGTTTATGTTTATCTTGTTATTTTCTAGGCTATGTTTCACTAATTTAAGTGCGCGCTCTGGTGTAATGTTGTCATTCTCTAGCTTATTGCTTAGAAGGTATCCAACTGCTAAGCCAATACCAATACCAAGTGCAAATCGTTTCATTCCCATTTGTAAAACCGCCCTTTCAATATCATTATGCTTATAGTATAGCTAAAGCCCATAAATATTCCAAATAAATCCGTAAGTTTATTAAAATAGACAAAATTTAACTATAAGTATGATAATTGAGTACCCTCTTTAATGTGACCGTTATTTTTGTTATTATTAATTAGTTCATTAGAGGGTTCGTAATTCCCTCCCCTCTAAAAACAAAACTAGGGAGAGTGGTTTTATGAAATCTACACATTGTTATTCAGACCTATTATTAGAGTCTGATTATTTGAATTGGAAACTTCCAATGGTTGAAATTTTTGAAACGGTTGAGGGAGAAGGAAGTGGAGCAGGATTCCCAACAGTTTTTGTACGTGTGTTCCATTGCAATTTAAGGTGTACTTGGTGTGATACCCCTTATAGTTATGCTCCCTCTAAGCCAGAGTTTGAAGCAACGATTCAAGAAATTGTCGATAAAATTAGTGAATTTTCAAGCAAAAGAATTTGTTTTACTGGCGGAGAGCCTCTTATACATGGGAAAAAGTCTGCAGCTTTATTACTGGCTATGGCAGAACTACCACATATAGAGGATATTCATATAGAGACGAATGGTGCAATTGACTTACTACCTTTTGTTCAAATGAGAGAAACGATAAAGACTGTAAAGGACAAGGTTCGTTTTGTCATTGATTATAAATTGCCAGCGTCGGGGGAAAATGAAAAGATGAATCATGATAATTTTTCCCTACTAGCGCAGTCTGATGAAATTAAATTTGTAATAGCGTCTGATGAGGATTTTGAGATTGCGAAGGAGACAATCCAAACCTATCATGATTTAGGGCAGATACTTATGAGTCCTGTGTGGGAAACAATGTCACCAGCTACACTTGTTGAGAAGGTGTTGGCTGAAAAGCTTTCAAATGTAAAGGTAAGTTTACAGTTGCATAAAATAATTTGGGACCCGAATAAAAGGGGGGTATAATAAATGAAAAAAGCAGTCATTGTTTTAAGTGGTGGTTTAGATAGTACGACTTGTATGGGAATTGCAAAGGAACAGGGATATGAGCTATACCCAATGACATTTCACTATGGGCAACGCCATGACCGGGAAATAGAGCAAGCGAAAAAAATTGCATCCTACTTTAACGTTAAAGAGCATCGATTAGTAGATATACAATTTTTAAACCAAATTGGTGGTAGTGCTCTTACCGATGAATCGATAGATGTTCCAACAGAAGGAGTTCATGAGGGAGAAATTCCTTCTACGTATGTTCCTGCTAGAAATATGATTTTTCTATCTTTAGCAAGTGCATATGCGGAAGTTATAGGTGCGGAAGCTATCTATATCGGTGTGTCGGCTGTTGATTTCAGTGGCTATCCTGACTGTCGACCAGAATTTATTCAAAGCATGGAGGCTACTGTGAATTTAGCAACGAAGCAAGGTGCAACTGGTAGTCTAATGAAAATTGCAACGCCATTAATTGATTTAACAAAGAAAGAAACAATAGAGGAAGGGCTTCGTCTTGAGGTACCTTACGATTTAACAACATCCTGCTACAACGGTGGAGCGAAAGCCTGTGGCAAATGTGAAAGTTGCTTACTACGCATCAAAGGTTTTAAAGAAGCAGGTTCAAAAGATCCAATTGAATACGAAATAAGCATTGACTGGTAGAGTGGAATTTATTTTCACTCTATTTTTATATAAGAAAACCATTAATCATTATCCATTAGCAAGTAATGCTCATTTTTGTATAAACTAAGATAGAAAAGGACTTTGATTGATAAAGTTGTTTAGTTTTATGTAGAATGTATTATGTACATATTATTCGGAACGCGAAAGGAGTTCATCATGAACAAAGATACATTACAATTATTTAAAACGTTAACGGAATTACAGGGGGCACCTGGGTTTGAACATGAGGTTCGTCGTTTTGTTCGCTCTGAAATAGAAAAGTATTCAGATGACATCATACAAGATCGTTTAGGTAGTATTTTTGGTATCAAAAAAGGTGACGAAAAAGGACCAAAGGTTATGGTCGCTGGCCATATGGATGAAGTTGGTTTTATGGTAACGAATATTAATGAAAAAGGACTTATCCGCTTTCAAACATTAGGCGGATGGTGGAGTCAGGTACTTTTAGCACAACGTGTGCAAATCATGACGGATAATGGTCCAGTTATCGGGGTTATTGGCTCAACACCACCTCATTTACTTCAAGATTCACAACGTGCAAAACCGATGGATATTAAAGAAATGTATATTGATATCGGTGCTGATGATAAAGAAGATGCGACAAAAATAGGTGTAAAACCTGGTCAACAGATCGTACCAGTAATGCCATTTACACCGATGGCAAATGAGAAGAAAATTTTAGCGAAAGCATGGGATAACCGTTATGGTGTTGGGCTCTCAATTGAATTATTAAAAGAATTACAAGGTGAAACGTTACCTAATACACTTTATTCTGGAGCAACTGTTCAAGAGGAAGTAGGTCTTCGTGGTGCAGCTACAGCAGCCCAAATGATTGAGCCGGATATTTTCTATGCATTAGATGCTAGTCCTGCAAATGATGCAACAGGTGGTAAGGATGCTTTTGGTCATTTAGGAAAGGGAGCATTGCTTCGTATTTACGACCGTACAATGGTTACACATCGTGGTATTCGTGATTTTGTGTTAGATACAGCTGAGAGTAACGACATTCCATATCAATACTTTATTTCTCAAGGTGGAACTGATGCAGGTCGAGTTCATACAACAGGCAATGGTGTGCCGTCAGTAGTTGTAGGGATTTGCTCACGATATATCCATACAAGTGGTTCTATCATTCATGTAGATGACTATGCAGCTGCAAAAGAATTACTTATTAAATTAGTTAAACAAACTGATAAATCTGCAGTTGATACGATTCTACAAAATAGCTAATCAAAATAGGTGATTGTAGTGAAGAGAGTAGCAGTAGGTTCAACCAATCCGGTAAAGATTAAAGCTGTACAATCAGTATTCACTAATGACACTGCCATCGTTAGCATAGATGCTCCCTCTCGAGTTTCAGCACAACCCTTTTCAGACGATGAAACAAGGCAAGGGGCAATTGAACGAGCGAAGGCAACCATTGAAATAGATATGAGCGTAGATGCAGGAATTGGGTTAGAAGGTGGCGTATTAGAAACGGAGCTAGGCATGATGCTATGTAATTGGGGAGCGTTAGCCACAAGAAGTGGGGAGCTATTTGTTGCCAGTGGTGCGAAAATTCTTCTTCCTGAAATCGTTTCTTCTCACTTAAAGGAAGGAAAAGAGCTTGGTGAAATAATGGGGATTATAACGAATGATGCAGACGTACGTAAGAAGCAAGGTGCTATTGGTGTATTTACGAACGGCTTGGTTACTCGTGATGAAATGTTCTCGCATGTTGTAAAGCTTCTTATTGGGCAATATGAATATAGTCAAGATAGGTAGAAAGTAAGGATACGGCGAACGGGTGAAAACCTATTCATCGTATCCTTTTTTTATGAATAAAAAAGTAATTTTAATTGAAAGCAAGAATAAGGAGGCCAATCCCTTCACACATTGTTTCTTATTTTGTCTCAAACACGTAAGAAAGCGTTTTTAATGCTTGTTCAGGGTTCTACAACAATTTGAGCTTTGTTTGCTAATTCTTTTAATGGGTGGTGCAATGATTCAGGGCGTATAAGAATTAATGGTTTTTGAAGGTAATAGTCTAATTAGCATTTATATTTGCTGTTCATCAGGAGGGTTTTTATCGAAATTTGTCAGATTGTCTTGTCAAGGAAAATTGTTTCAATGTATGATAGAGTAAGCAAAAATTAAAATTTAAGATAAAAAGCTAAAATATAATGATAGAATTTCGTCCTAGTTAGAGAGGAGAAAGAAAATGAAGTGGCTGAAGTATATTGTAGTTGGTATATTGTTTTCCATTATACTAACTGGTTGTCAGGTATCTATGGATGAAGCATTAGTAGGAGCTTCTGAAAAATTTTATGAGAGCTTTTCATTAGAAAAAATAGAACCTAATGAAGAATTAGACCAAATAAATTTTTATTTACCTAGAGGAATGAACCTTGAAGAAGAAGAAGAGTATAATATTGTCTTAGATAAAGGTGGACAAATATTTTTGCTATTTTATAATCCATCAGTGCCATTAGATAGCGACTTGAATTTAGAAAGAGATAAGGAGTTTGAACAAGAGTCTTATCTTTTTGAGGTGGTAGAAGAAGAAGGGAAACTGGGCTATCTTATTGTATCATCAGACGAAACAGAAGACATGAAGTTAATTGTAGGACTAGGTGGGACTAAACTTACTACACTCACATCTATAGAAGCTCTTGAGGAGAGTACGACTTTAGCAACTGAAATCCTACATTCGATTGAATTTAAATGAGTGATAAAGGGGTAGAGAAGAAGATGAAAACTATTAAATCAACTGAATTTCAAAAAGAAATCGAAAAAGGTTTATCAGCCGTTTTATTTTCAGCAGACTGGTGTCCAGATTGTGTTGTTATTAAGCCATTTTTACCTATGTTAGAAGCAGATTATCCAGAATTTACGTTTCTGTTTGTAGATCGAGATGAAGGTATTGATTTATGTAGTGAACTAAACATTTTTGGTATTCCAAGCTTTATTGCCTTTAATGATGGAAAAGAAATTGAACGATTTGTAAGTAAGGATAGAAAGTCTAAAGAGCAAATCGAAGACTTCCTAAATAAAGCATTAGAAGCTAAATAAGTTAGAGATACTTCCCTTTTACCACTAGTTGGTAGAAGGGCTTTTTTTAATGATTAATGATTAATGGTTAATGGATAATTCTAAAATCGAAAAATTAACCATTAACAATTACCAACTAACAATTAAACAGTTCCGTCCATTATTTTTTGATGTTCCAAGTAGTCGTGTTACAATAGAAAGCACATAAGAAACGCAGGAGGAAAGAGATTATGAGTATAATTCAATTAAGAAAAATAGTCCAAGAGCGGTTAGAACGGCCGGAATGGAGTATTCGATATAATAAAGAAGAGGAAAAGATCCGTATTGAAGATAATGAAACAAAAAAGGGCGTTTCATTAGCCTTAAAGCCACTATTAGCAAAGTATGAGAAGAGAAAAGAGGAAGCGGTTACGGAGATTGTTCACTATGTTGAGTCTGCTATTGCAGCAATGGCGCAGGAGCATAATTTGAGTGGTAATGAGAAGAGAATTTTCCCAGTTATTCGTTCTACTTCTTTTCCAACTGAAACAACTTCGGGTAAGAAGTTATTCTATGAAGAGCATACAGCTGAGACAAGAATCTATTACTGCTTAGATTTGGGAAGTACGTATGTTTTAATCGATGAAGATATGGTAGAAAAGGCTAATCTTACATCGAACAAAGTTAAAGAAATGGCATTGTTCAATATCCGTTCATTACAAAGTCAACCGAAAGAGGATACTGTCGCAGGAAATAAATTTTATTTTGTAAATTCAAATGATGGTTATGATGCAAGTCGTATATTAGATAACTCCTTATTAGAACGGATGAACAAATCTAAAGAAGGTGTATTGGCTGTAGCTGTACCTCATCAGGATGTTCTTATTTTTGCAGACATCGTAAATGACACAGGCTATGATGTTCTTGGTCAAATGGTTTTTCAATTTTATAGTCAAGGAAAAATTCCAATTACAGCGTTACCGTTTATTTATGAAAATGGGGAATTAGATCCTACCTTTATTCTCGCACAACGAAAGCCAAAAAATTAAATTGAACATTATCAAAGAAAAAGGTCTATTAGGACCTTGTTTCTTTATGGAAAATAAGAGAAAATTTAAGAGAGTGGACTGACCAAAGGAAACTACTTGTCGTTTGACTTAAACAAAGTACTTGAGTCAGTCCTTTTTTATTTTTAATTGGTTAAGAGCAGGTGAGTGATAAGATGGGACAAACTTTTCAACAATTAATAAAAAAAATGCAAAATTTATTCTTAGGCACAGAAGATGAAAGCGTATTTGAAGTAAAAGAAAAGCCTGTAGCAAAGAAGCAAGTTGGGCGCTTTCAGTCAGATTATCGAAACTCTGACCCTAAAATGATACATAAGTATCCAGAGGGGAATTTTCGTTTTCCTCTAGTAGATGATTCAATAGAACGAAAAGCAAAGGTAGAAGAGAGAAAGACTAAAAGGTATGAGAAATCATCTGGAGAGAATTATGAACAATCTCCTTCAAGGAGTCGTATGACGAAAGAAGAACCACCGAGAAATCCAAAGCATGTGTCGGGTGAACGAGAGAAGTTTTCAAATTCAAATTTCCGTCCAAGCTCAATACCTTCACCAGTCTATGGTTTTTCTAAAAAACAGGAGAAGGAAAAGGAAAACATCGTTCCAATACTCTCAATAAATAATAGTAAACCTACTGCTAGTGTTCAGGAAGAGGTAGCTGCGACTCTAGAAAAGGTACCTTCGCAAACATCTGACAATATCGCTGAAGAAAAGGCCAATACAGTTAGCTATTTTCCAAGTGAAAAGGAAGAGGACTTTGTTGTTGAGAAACCAGAGGATACAGCTGCTGTTGAAATAGAAGAGGCACCGATTGAACAAGCTGTCGTGCAAGAAAAGGTAGTAGAAGAATATGAAGAAAATGTAGAGTTAATTGAGGAAGAACGTTTAGACGAGAACGTTGAAAAATATAAAGAGAGCTTAGAGGAAGAAATTTTTGAAGAGCCAGCTGTGGATAATGAGGAAGCAATTGTAGCTGAAACAAATGTAGATTCAACTGAACTTGGTTTCGATTTTGACACAGAAACTTTATCAGAACCTTCCGAAGAAAAAGTGGAACCTGTTGTTAAACATGTTGTAGATGAACCAATACTAGAAGAGTCTGTTCAAGAGCTTGGAACTTCTAAGAAAGAAGTAACATCGAATGAAGCTGTTGAAAGTAATCCTACTACTAACTCTTCTGGAGCAGCTTCGAATGAGAATGAAAAGATTAAGAAAGTGGAAGTACCATTTAATGTAATGATGTTTCAAAGGGATAAAGTAAAGCAACGAAAGCTAGAAAAGCAAACAGTAGGTGGCGGTTATCAGTTTCCAGGTTTGCATATGCTAAATGTTCCTCCAAAAAGAGAAGATGATGATCATGAATGGCTAGAGGAAAAGTCGAAGCTATTAGAGACAACACTAGAAAATTTTAATGTAAATGCTAAAGTCGTTCATGTTACGAAGGGACCTTCTGTTACGAGATTTGAGATTCAACCAGCCCCAGGTGTTAAAGTAAGCAAGATTACAGGGTTAACTGATGATATTAAACTATGTTTAGCAGCTAAAGATATTCGAATGGAGGCACCAATACCAGGGAAGAATGCAATAGGTATTGAGATTCCTAACTTACAAAGTAGTGCAGTTGGATTACGAGAGATTCTTAGGCAAGAGGTTTTTCAAAAGAACGAATCTCCGTTAACTGTTGCATTAGGACTTGATATATCAGGTAATCCTATTGTAACGGACTTAAAGAAAATGCCTCATGGCTTAGTAGCAGGGGCTACTGGTTCTGGGAAAAGTGTATGTATTAATTCGATACTAGTAAGTCTTATGTACAAAGCGACACCTGATGAAGTGAAACTAATGTTGATTGATCCGAAAATGGTTGAATTAGCACCATACAATGAACTTCCTCATCTAGTAACACCTGTTATCACGGATGCGAAACAAGCAACAATTGCACTTAAGTGGGTTGTAGAGGAAATGGAACGAAGGTATGAATTGTTTTCTCAAAGAGGGGTGCGTGACCTTGGAAGATACAATGATTTGTACTCTGAAGAAGAAGGTAAACCTGCCTTACCTTATATTGTCGTTGTCATCGATGAGTTAGCAGATTTAATGATGGTATCACCACAAGATGTAGAGGAAGCGATTTGTCGTATTGCGCAAAAGGCAAGAGCTTGTGGAATCCATCTTCTACTTGCAACACAACGCCCATCAGTAGATGTTATTACAGGTTTAATAAAAGCGAATATTCCAACAAGAATTGCATTTTCAGTTTCTTCACAAACCGATTCAAGAACTATTATTGACATGAACGGTGCAGAACGATTACTAGGAAAAGGTGACATGCTATTCCATGAGAATGGTTCGCCAAAACCAATTAGGGTTCAAGGGACATTTGTTTCTGATGATGAAATTGAAACGGTAATCCAATTTGTAAAAAAACAAAAAGCACCGAATTATCTTATTGATAATGAACAGCTAGTAAAGGTTCAAGAGCATATTGAACAGGATGATGACTTATTTGAAGAGGCTTGTTACTATGTAATAGAGCAAGATGGAGCTTCTTCGTCTAGCTTGCAAAGACGTTTCCGTGTTGGATTTAATCGAGCTGCAAGGTTAATTGATATGATGGAAGCGAAGGGACTTATTTCTGAAGCGATGGGAAGTAAGCCTCGAAATGTATTGATGACGGTGAGTGAATTTGAAGAAACAATTTTAAATAATGAATAATTAGGCAATCAAACCTTGTGTTCTTTTTTAGAGTTATATATGATAAAGATAGAGTAAGGTGTTCCTATTGCTCCGCTTTAAAAAGTTCTAAGTGGAGTTGTTCAAGTGAGTTAGATAAGAAATATGACAAGATGAATAAGGATTTATGTGAATCGGAAGTAAAAAATACAGTTTACTTTGAGGTGATGATTATGCACACGGTTCAGCTTTCCTATTTACTAGAGTCAGTTTCTTCAGACTCAAACTATCTATCTCTGTTAACTGGAAGTGAAAAGTCCTTCTCTATTGTGTTGAAGAGGAACAAATCGTCTTTAACAGATTCAGATCTTAAAGAGATAGTAGAGGCAGTCATAATGGAGAACACGAAAGACGTATACGTTCATTAATAACATGATAAAAACGAGGTTGCTTCAAAAGTTGAAAGTTGACTTATGAAGCAGCCTCGATCCTTTTTACCCAATAGTAGTGGTAGAAAAGGTAAGGAGTAATGAGAATGAAAGAAATTGAGCTTAAATTGCAAGGGAAAATAAATAGACTAACGAATAAAACATTCAAATTTGACGAGAGAGTAAAAGATGGATGGTTTTCTGCTGTTTATTTTTTGAAGACTCGTGAAATTATTGAAAGGCAATGTAAAGATAATATTGTAACTATGCAATTTTTCCAGAAAACTCATGCGATTCTTTGTGGAACTGATGAGGTAATTGCCCTTATTAAGACCTTTGCAAAAGAACCTAATGATCTTGTGATTCATTCTTTAAAAGATGGGGATAAGATTGAGCCTTATGAAACAGTGTTAACAATTACAGGTCCTTATCAAAATTTTGGATATTTAGAAGGGATTATTGATGGCATCTTTGCTCGCCGGACATCGGTTGCAACAAATGTATACAATGTAATGAAGGCAGCTAGGAAATCTGGTATTCAGAAGCCTATTATTTTTATGGGTGACCGAGATGATCACTTTACTCAGCAATCAGGTGATGGGTATGCAGCTTATATAGGGGGTTCAAAAGCTCAAGCTACTCATGCAATGTCTGAATGGTGGGGGAAGAAAGGGATGGGTACGATGCCTCACGCTTTACTACAGTTGTTTGAAGGTGATGTAGTAGCAGCTACTAAAGCATATCAAGAAACCTTTCCTGAGGACGAGATAATGGCTTTAGTTGATTATAATAACGATGTCATTACTGATTCCTTACATGTTGCTAGAGCCTTCAATGAGGAATTAAAAGGAGTTCGTGTCGATACATCTAGAACGATGGTCGATCAATACTTTTGTCGGAACCCTGAGGTAATGGGGGCATTTGACCCAAGAGGAGTCAATCCCACTCTTTTATTTGCATTGAGAGAAGCGTTGGACTCTGAAGGGTATGAGCATGTAAAGATTATCGCTACTGGTGGATTTAATGCTGAGCGAATTTCTGAGTACGAAGAAAAGAAGGTTCCCGTAGATATATACGGTGTTGGGAGCAGTCTCTTAAAAATATCAATCGCGTTTACTGGAGATAATGTATTATTGAATGGTGAAAGAGAAGCTAAAGCAGGGAGACAATACAAAAGTAACCCACGTTTAGAATTAGAAATGTAATCATAGATTTTAGACCTACCTTTATTGAAAGAGGCCGCTGAAAAAAGTGTGATTTTCACTTTTTCAGCGGCTTTTAAGTAATGTGCGAAGCCATTACCACTTCTCGAATCGTCTAGATTGGACTTTTTAATTGCTCTTTTATTGAAAAGGTGGGTCTTTTCTTGTTCTTTATACATATACTATTTGATGAAGGTGTAAATTTACTCTTTGTAAGATTTGATTATGTTATCTTTAGCAGATTACACTTTCTTTAGTATATTTTGTTGAATAGTAAGAAGCAATTGGTGCCAACGCTTTTTTCTGCTATAATAGGAAAATGCATGATTTATAATATTAAATACATAATACTTAATAAAAGTAAAAAGGAAGAAATGAGCGTTTTTTTCATTACAAATTCTCGTCCAGCAAGTAGTGATTGACTCATTTCTATACAAATAGTGTTCAATAAAGGTCACCACTTTTACGAACAACAAAAACAAAATTAAATCGTTTTGGACACGATTGAAACCATAATGGCTATGGAGGTCCAACATATGACTATATATCACTTTATTGGAATTAAGGGGTCTGGAATGAGTGCCTTAGCGCAAATCCTACATGACATGAATCTTTCCGTTCAAGGATCGGATGTGGATAAAACTTTCTTTACACAGAAACCACTTGAAAATAAGGGAATTCCTATTCTACCGTTTAACAAAAAGAACATAGAACAAGGACAGACGATTATTTCTTCTCCAGCTTATACTGAAGAGCATGAGGAAGTGCAGCGTGCACGAGAATTAAATATTGATGTTCATTTATATCCAAAATTTCTAGGTGAATTTATTCAAAAATTCACAAGTATTGCAGTTACTGGTTCTCACGGTAAGACATCAACTACAGGGCTCTTATCCCATGTTCTTGGTGGTGCTTATCCAACATCGTATTTAATTGGAGATGGAACAGGTAAAGGGGAAGAGGATAGTAAATACTTTGTATTTGAAGCATGTGAATATAGACGCCACTTCTTAAATTATAAGCCTGACTACTGTATCATGACAAATATTGATTATGACCATCCTGATTATTTTAAGGATGTTACTGATGTATTCTCTGCTTTTCAAGAAATGGCAATGCAAGTAAACAAAGCGATCGTTGCTTGTGGTGATGATGAGCAATTACAAGGCATACATGCGAATGTACCTGTTGTCTTTTACGGTTTAGGTGAGGATAATGACTTCCAGGGAAGGAATGTCCAAGTAACTAAAGAAGGTACAACATTCGATGCCTTTGTTCGAAATAATTTTTATGGTACGTTCACAATACCAGGCTATGGAGACCATAACGTACTTAATGCATTGGCGGTCATTGCCCTATGTGAATACGAAAATGTATCTGTTGAGGTAATTCAAGAGCAATTAAAGACGTTTCAAGGGGTAAAACGACGCTTTAGTGAGAAGGTTGTAGGGACACAAGTTTTAGTTGATGATTATGCACATCATCCAACTGAAATTAAAGCAACTATCCAAGGAACAAAGCAAAAGTATCCTGATAAAGAGGTCATTGCAATATTCCAGCCACATACATTTACGCGTACGAAAACGTTCTTAAATGAATTTGCTGAAAGTCTAAAGCCTGCCGATAAGGTATATTTATGTGATATTTTTGGTTCAGCTAGAGAAGACGAAGGAAACTTAACTATTGAAGATCTACAGAAACTGATTCCTAATGCAGACCTAATTAAAGAACGTGATGTAACGTTATTACAAAAACATGAAAATAGCGTATTGCTTTTTATGGGAGCAGGAGATATTCAAAAATTCCAAAAGGCGTACGAAGATACGTTAGATTAGGAAAAAAGGAGTTGCGTTGGCAACTCCTTTTTGATTACTTTGTGTACTATAAAGTACTTCAATGTGTAAAAGTGAAAGAATATTCAAAGAAGAACAATGGATTCGTACACTACTCGTACAGAGACAAGAAAACCATCTGGTGCTGAACTTTAAAAACATGTAGCGACTGCGCGCATTGCTTTCAACAAAATGCGCTTTGCGGTTTTGTTATTTAAGGTTTTCTGGATTTAAGCATTCTAGCTCTGGAATCACAAATCTTCCGTCTTTACGGATAAGGACATCATCAAAGTAAATTTCCCCACCACCGTATTCAGGACGTTGGATCATCACGATGTCCCAATGGATTGAAGACTTGTTTCCGTTTGATGCTTCGTCATAACATTGACCCGGAGTAAAGTGGAAGCTCCCATCAATTTTCTCATCAAATAAAATGTCTTGCATTGGGTTTTGAATATATGGGTTAACCCCGATAGCAAACTCACCAATGAATCTTGCTCCTTCATCAGTATCAAGAATTTTATTAATTCGTTCTGTATCATTTGCTGTGGCTTCTACAATTTTTCCATCCTTAAATGTGAATGAAATCTTTTCAAACGTAAAGCTTTGATAAGGGGATGGAGTGTTGTATGTAATTGTCCCGTTTACAGAATTTTTAACTGGCGCAGTAAATACTTCTCCATCAGGTATATTAAATTGCCCTGCACATTTAATAGCTGGAATATCCTTAATTGAGAAAGTTAAGTCAGTATCTACACCTTTAATTTGAACTTTATCTGTTTTGTTCATAAGGTTCATTAGGGAATTCATTGCTTTGTCCATTTTCCCGTAATCAAGGTTACATACATCAAAATAGAAATCTTCAAATGCTTCTGTGCTCATGCTAGCTAATTGAGCCATAGATGATGATGGATATCTTAGAACACACCATTTTGTATGAGGTACTCTTATTTCACGGTGGACTTTCGTACCTACTGTTTTACCATGTAAAGCCATCTTATCACTTGGTACATCAGATAATTCAGCAATATTATCCCCTGCACGTAGACCGATATAGGCATCCATCTCTTTCATGACATTGGCTTCAAAGGTAGCTGTCATAGTTAGCTGTTCCTCTGATGCCCCCATTAATAATTCACGGTCAATCTGGTGTTCTTTTAAAGATACGAAAGGATAGCCACCTGCTTCGTATGCTTCTTTAACAAGTGCTTTTACAAGTTCCTTTTGTAAGCCAAAGTTCTCAATAAGGACCTTTTCTCCTTTTTGAAGCTTGACTGAGTAGTTTATTAAGTTTTTCGCCAATGTTGAAATACGTGGATCTCTCATAGATGAAACCTCCTAGCATAGATTCACCATTATTCTATACGAAAACAAGAAAATATAACAGTAAAGCGTAATTTTTGGAAGGATTTAGACTTTCCGTGTAGAATTAGTAATTAACAATCTCCTGTTTAAAAGCACATGAAGAAGGGAAACAAGACAAATATAAGGGAGGTGTGTTTTAATATGGAAATTATATACATAAGTGTCGCTGTAATTGCTATTGCATTCGCTGTACTTGTTGGCTATTTAATTAAAACATTGAAAGCGGCAACTCGTACTCTAGATAATGTTGCGAATACAATGAATGGTATAGAGAAACAATTACAGGGTGTAACAAGTGAAACAGAACAACTTCTACATAAATCTAATCTCCTAGCAGAAGATATCCAAGCTAAATCGGAATCATTGAATACTATATTTTCTTCTGTCAAGGAATTAGGGGACTCTGTTCAAACAGTGAATAAGTCTTTACGTAATGTATCTGAATCTGTTTCTCAGCAAACTGAAAAAAATTCTGATAACATCGCTCAAGCAGTTCAATGGGGAAATGTTGCCATTGATTTGTATAGTAAATGGAAACACAAGAAAAACAAACATAAAGAAGTAGAGGTAGTAGTTAATCAAACTAAGGAGGAGATTTAAATGAGTGATATGAACACGAAAGACTTTTTAATCGGATCTTTAATTGGGGGAATTGTAGGGGCATCTGCAGCATTACTAATGGCTCCTAAGTCTGGAAAAGAACTACGTCACGACTTAAATGAACAAGCACAAATGGCAAAAGATAAAACATCTGAATTTACAAACAATGCGTATAATAAAGGGAATGAATTAGCAACTGTTGCTAAAGATAAATCCTCACATTGGGTAAAGATTGTGTCTGATCAGTCTTCTCAAGTTGTTGATAAGGTAAAATCAGTGAGAAGTGGGGATAATGGTGAAGAAACTGAGAGTGTAGAAGAAGGATTAACACCTGAAGTTTCTGCAAATAGTGAAGATCCAATAGATAGTGCAGAAAATGCTAGAGAAGAAATTCAAAAACTAAATGATTCAATTTCTGAACAGGAAGAAATTCGTAATACGTAATGAAGGAGATAGACACAATGTCACTTGTAAAGTTAGATGACTATACACAATTTAAGGAATTAGTAGAAAGTACTAATAAATTATTTTTATTGAAAAATAGTACAACATGTCCAGTTAGTACAGAAGCATTTAATGAGTTCAAGAAATTCTCAGATGAGAATGAAGGGGAAACCTTTTATTACTTAAATGTTCAAGACGCTAGGCCGCTTTCAAATCAGATAGCAGAAGACTATCAAGTGAAACATGAATCACCACAAGTACTATTATTTAGTAATGGGGCTGTATCATGGCATGATTCACATTGGAAAGTAACAAGCAAATTATTAACTGAAGTCTGGTCTAAGTAAGTGAAAGGCGACGTATTCAATAAAACGAATATGTCGCTTTTTTTTGTCGGGTAAAAATATATTAATATAATTTAAAGAGCGAAATATATGATGACATTATTACCTAGGCGAAAGATTCACAGAATATACTAATCTGAATATTCATACATTCTAAATTTTACAACATTAACGCAAAAATAGTGAAAATACGACAAATAATTGACACTAATATAGCTGAGTGTTAATATACCGGTATAATGACGTTTGAACAAATACTCGTCACATAATTGCTAGTTTAATAGGTTCTTACTTTTTTAATGTAAGCGCTAACTTTGTTAAAAACATCAAAAGAACAACAAGGGTGTTAATAGAAACAAAGGGGGAAGAAAGTAGGAGATTGAGAGTGTTGGTTTAGAAAATATTGTTGCAATAGGAGGTCGTCATGGAAAATAAGGAACAATGGGTGTCTAAGTTTGGCTTCATACTAGCCGCTGCAGGTTCGGCAATAGGTTTAGGAGCTATTTGGAAGTTTCCGTATATTGCTGGAACAAGTGGTGGAGGAGCCTTCTTTTTAATTTTTATTTTATTTACGGTACTAGTAGGTTTACCATTACTTTTAGCTGAGTTTATTATTGGTCGTAGTACACAAAAGGAAGCGGTTTCAGCCTATAAAACGATTGCACCAGGTTCAATGTGGCATTTAGTCGGTCGATTAGGTGTTGTTACATGTTTTATTTTACTTTCGTTTTACAGTGTAGTAGGTGGTTGGGTTCTCTCCTACTTATTCCGAAGTGCCACTGGTCAATTGACTGGTCTTGGGGATGAAGCATATGGTGGTATATTTGGAGGAGTAATTTCTAGCCCAATTGAATCAGTATTAGCACAATTAGCCTTTATGCTTTTAGTTATTTTCGTTGTAGCTAAAGGAGTTTCATCAGGTATTGAAAAAGCTAGTAAATATATGATGCCAGCACTATTTGTCCTCTTCCTTATTCTTATCGTTCGTTCGTTAACGTTAGATGGGGCAGCTGAGGGGATTTCATTCTTACTTATGCCTGACTTCTCTGCTGTTACAGCAGATACAATCCTATTTGCAATGGGACAATCTTTCTTTGCACTTAGTGTCGGTGTATCAGTAATGGTAACGTACAGTTCATATCTATCTAAGAAAGAAAGCTTGCCATTGTCGGCTACTTCTATTGTTGGAATGAACATCTTTATTTCACTTTTAGCTGGTTTAGCTATTTTCCCTGCAGTGTTCACGTTTGGTTTTGAGCCTGGTGAAGGACCTGCATTATTATTTATCGTTTTACCAGCAGTATTTGACCAAATGGCGTTTGGTGCATTCTTCTTAACGATGTTCTTAGTCTTATTCTTATTTGCAACATTAACTTCAGCGTTCTCAATGCTTGAAATTATCGTTGCTTCAATAACAAAAGGAGAAACTAGCAGACGTAAGAAAAATGCATGGATTGCAGGTATCTTAGTATTCGTAGTGGGTATTCCGTCAGCATTATCTTTCGGTATCTGGTCAGAGGTATTAATATTTAATCTTTCAATCTTTGATGCTGCTGACTACTTAGTTAGTAACATACTAATGCCATTAGGAGCTTTATTGATTGCTATCTTTGCTCCATTAAAAATTAAAAAAGATGTGTTGATTAATGAGATTAGTAGCGGTACAAGTAATGGTAAGAAGTGGTTTGCAGTATGGCTGCTATTAATTCGTTATGTTGCGCCAATAGCGATTATTATCGTATTCTTAAATGTATTAGGTGTATTTTAATAGTAGAATAAGAGATAGATATATAAATGCACTAATTTAGAAAGCTTTTGAGCATTATAGAGGTTTTATCACAGAGAGAAAAATAAAATTAGAGGTGACAGAAAAATGATGACATTTGAACGTATTAGCGAGCATGAACAAGTAGTATTTTGTAATGATGAAGCAACAGGATTAAAAGCAATTATTGCTATTCATGATACAACGTTAGGCCCCGCTCTTGGCGGTTGCCGTATGCGTCCGTATGCTACTGTTGATGAAGCGTTAGAGGACGTACTTCGTTTATCAAAAGGTATGACTTATAAATGTGCAGCTGCTGATGTAGATTTCGGTGGAGGTAAATCTGTAATTATTGGTGACCCACTGAAGGACCGTACACCAGAAATGTTCCGTGCGTTTGGACAGTTTGTTGGTTCTTTAGGAGGACGCTTCTATACAGGTACTGACATGGGAACAACACCTGAGGATTTCGTTCATGCAAAAATGGAAACTGATTGTATTGTTGGTATTCCTGAATCTTACGGAGGTAGTGGAGACTCTTCAGTTCCAACTGCAGCAGGTGTTATTTACGGATTAAGAGCGACAAATCAAGTATTAAATGGAACAGATTCATTAGAAGGTTTAACATTCACAATCCAAGGATTAGGTAAAGTTGGTTATAAAGTAGCTGAAACATTATTAGATGAGGGTGCTCACCTAATTGTTACTGATATTAACGATAAAGCGCTAACTGATATTGCAGCTCGTGGAGCTCAATCAGATGGTTCAGTGAAAATTGTTAAAGGTGATGAAATCTACAGTGCGGAAGCTGATATGTTTGTTCCTTGTGCCCTTGGAGCTATTATCAATGACCAAACTATGGATTCATTAAAAGTAAAAGCGGTTGTAGGTTCTGCAAACAACCAATTACTTGAAATGCGTCACGGAGAAATGTTAAAAGAGAAAGGCATTCTTTACGGACCAGACTACATCGTTAACGGTGGAGGATTAATCCAAGTAGCTGATGAGTTATATGAGCCAAACAAAGAAAGAGTGTTAACAAAAACAAAAGCAATCTACAATACTATGCTGGAAATTTACCGTCAATCTGAAAATAAATCAATTTCTACAAGTGTAGCTGCGAATCTTTTCTGTGAAGAGCGCATTGAAAATCGTAAAAATCGTAATAGCTTCTTCTCACACAGAAAACCAGGAAAATGGCAAATCCGTAACTAATAAAAAAAGTCGCTTCTTTCATTCATTTGAAAGAAGCGACTTTTTTCTGTTATGAACTATAGCTAGAGTATTGATTGCTGAGTTGGTTCGATAGGAATCATTTTGACTTCTAGTTTATCTCCTGTTTGAATGTCATCACTAAAGGAGGCATTAGCGCCATTCTTCATAATGACTAACTTCTTATTTGGCTGTGGTGTTAAATCTATATCCACTTCTCTAAAGAGATCTTGAAAGATAAAAGGACTCTTTTCGTAATAGGTTAATAAAAGCTTTTCCTCATTTACTAATAGCTCTTTTTCCAACAAAGGCACTTCATTTCGAGTAATTTGAATTAATGGTTTTACTAGGGTTAGAGGTTCATCATTATAGAATATTGAAATACTCATCGTTGCATGAAGTTTTTCTTTCTCGACTAAATCGTTTATGGTTGGTTTTACGATAATGTTAGAATTAACCTTGATATTATCTCCTTCAATAATAGGGGTAGATAGAGTAGCATCTACATTATTTTTTGTTAACTGTATTGTTCCTTTTGAAAAGGTAACTTTTTTGTTATTTAAGTATACATAGAAAGGTTTTAACGCTTCAATATCATCAAAACGATGTAGGACTGCAAATACTTGATGAACCGTTTCGGGAACTTTTACAGTAATCTCGTCTCGTTCTTCTACAATATCTTGTACTCGGGTTTGTTTACCATTTTTATGAATGGCAGCTAGAACTCTTATAGAATCGCCATTAATAGTAAGATTTATTTCTGGAACCTCTCCGATAATATCTCCAACTGTTGCTTTTGCTTGTCCACCATCGACACCCTTTTCAACTGTTATTTGATCATTAGATGAAATGGGAGTATCAAGGGATGCAACTTCACCATTCTTAAGTATTGTTGGAGGGAGGCCATGCATTCCAGGAATGGAGATAAGGCGACCATTTACTGTTACCATTTTGGCTAAACCAGGTTTACCATATAGCTTAGTTAGCTCTATGCCACTAGCTAATAAACTATCACCTATGGTTAATTTTTTAATATCAAAAAGTCGTAAAGGTTTATCATTTACAGTAATACTTATATACTCAATGGGACTTTCTTTTGCTGCAATTGCAATTCCAATAGGTGTAACAAGCTCTGGCCCTGCTTGAATTCTATCTTGATGAACGAGAGATTTTATTGCATCAATGCCTCTAATAGCAACGCGATTTTCTGGAAGCTCTAAAAATCGAGCAACATGTTTTGCTAAATCCGGGGTCATACTTCCTCCACCGACTAGCATAACTGCTTTAGGAGATTGCTGATTTAATAGAAGGATTTCTTCAGTAATTCCAGCTGCTAATTGCTCAATTGTTACATTAATAGCATCTAACACTTCCTCGCGTTTATAAGTTGTCTCAAAGCCTAGTATATCAGTTAATACCACTTCATCCTTTGTTGAAAGCTGTCTTTTTACATCTTCAGCATCTGGAAAATCGAGAAGGAAGTGATCGCTAATTGCCTCCGTTATTTCATCGCCTGCAATAGGCACCATTCCGTAAGCTTTAATTGTTCCTTCGTCAGTGATGGCAATATCAGATGTACCTGCTCCAATATCAACTAAGGCAACATTTAATCTGCGCATTGATGGTGGGATTAGTACATTAATTGCAGCAATAGGCTCTAATGTCAGTGCTTCTAACTCGAGCTCAGAGCGTGATAAAGCCGCAATTAGAGACTCAACAACGACCTTTGGTAAAAAAGTTGCAATGACTTCAACAGATGCTTTATTCCCTGTCTGATCTAGTAGACTTCCTATTTGCTCATCATCTAGTAGGTATTCGACAACGGAATAACCAACACAATAGTAATTGAAGCTTTTATCATCTTCATGTTCGAGTGCTAAATCATATTGAGCCTGTTGAACAGCACTTAATTCTAAATGAAGAATATCGTTAGGTTCAAAAATCGTTTTTAATGAAATGTCTAAGTCGACTTTGGCTCTTTTCGTTTTTAGTGAACGACCGGCAGCTGCAACACATACTTTTTTGAGTGGTCCATTTCTTAGCTCAAGAATT